>JALTLT010000136.1 GCA_027001815.1 Gammaproteobacteria bacterium
CCCTGCGCGACGGGCAGGGACGCCCCTGGCGGCTGATCCCCCTTCCGCTTCCCTCGCCCATCCATGACGCAGAGGGTCGACGCCTGCCGGCCACCTACGCCAACTTCCTCGCCATCAACGGGGCCCTGCTGGTGCCCGTCTACGGCGACCCCACCGACTCCGTGGCCCTCTCCCGCCTCGCCGGGGCCTTTCCCGGCCGCCAGGTGGTACCGATAGACTGCCGGGCAGTGATCGAACAGTTCGGCAGCCTCCACTGCCTCACCATGCAGTTCCCCGCGAGGCTGCCCTTCCCGGCCCCGGACACGGCGCTCTGACGGCCTGGCGAGCCTCCGGCTGGAGACGGCGCCTCCCTGGCAGGCTGTTAAAAAACACCGTTTTCCGGCAGCCTGTGCCGCGGTGCATGGATGCATCGCCGTATTCAATGACGCCTGGCAGCCTGTCGGACTTTGATCGGCGGTCAGGTATTGGTGCTTTCCGCGGGGGCCCCCGACATTCCCGGTCCCGCGGGCTGCCGGGCCTCCCGGCGAAAACCCTTTCTCGGCACGCCCCTCCGGCCTTACACTTGTCGAGGACCCCGAGGATGCCCCAACCGAGACCATCCATGGCCACCGAACCGCTCATCACCGCCCTCGTCCAGCACCCCTGCGGAGAGTCCGTGGAGGAGAACCTCGCCCGGAGCGAACGGGGCATCCGCCATGCCGCGCACGAAGGTGCCGCACTGGTGCTGCTCCAGGAGCTGCACACCACCCCCTACTTCTGCCAGACCGAGGAGGTACGCCACTTCGACCGTGCCGAACCGGTTCCCGGCCCCACCACCGAGCGGCTGGGCCGGCTCGCCGCGGAGCTGGGAGTGGTGATCGTCGCCTCCCTCTTCGAACGGCGAGGCCCCGGTCTCCATCACAACACCGCGGTGGTGCTGGAACGGGACGGCCACATCGCCGGCCTCTACCGCAAGATGCACATCCCCGACGATCCCGGCTTCCACGAGAAGTTCTACTTCGCCCCGGGGGATCTCGGCTTCCGACCGGTGGAGACCTCGGTGGGCCGTCTCGGCGTGCTGGTCTGCTGGGACCAGTGGTTTCCGGAGGCGGCCCGGCTGATGGCGCTGGCGGGTGCCGACCTGCTCCTCTACCCCACCGCCATCGGCTGGGATCCACGCGACGACGAAGAGGAGCAGCGTCGCCAGTTCGAGGCCTGGCAGATCGTCCAGAGGGGCCATGCGGTGGCCAACGGTCTGCCCCTGCTCTGCTGCAATCGCAGCGGCTTCGAACCGGACCCGTCCGGTTGCACGGCGGGCATCCGCTTCTGGGGCGGCAGCTTCGCCAGCGGCCCCCAGGGCGAGATGCTGGCCGAGGCCTGCAACGACTCGGAGGAGACCCTGGTGGTCTCCATCGATACCGGCAGGAGTTCCGCCGTGCGTCGCATCTGGCCCTTCCTGCGCGATCGGCGGGTGGACGCCTACGGCGACATCCGCCATCTCTGGATCGATCCCCACCCTCCGGCAGAAGGAGATTGAGAGAAGATGATCCTGATCCTCAAGCCCGACATCGAGACCGACAGCGAGGAGTATCTCCAGTTGATGGAGTACCTGCGCAACCTCCCCAACATCACCATCCGCATCCACGAGGAGAAGGGTGCGCAACAGGTACTCACCGAGGTCTACCTGGTCGGCGACACCGCCTCCCTCTCCATGGAGGAGATGGCCCATCTCCCCGGCGTCGAGCGCGTGGTGCGCGTCTCGGAGGAGTACCGGGTGCTGGGACGCCACAAGGACGACAACCGGCCCACCAGTTTCGAATACAACGGCATCCACTTCGGCCAGGACAACCTCAACATCTTCGCCGGCCTCTGCGCGGTGGACACCCCCGAGCACGTGGAGGAGATGATGGCGGCGCTCAAGCGGGAGGGACTGCAGTGCACCCGCATGGGCGCCTACAAGCCACGCACCAGCCCCTACACCTTTCAGGGCCACGGCAAGGCGTGCCTGCCCTACGTGTTCGAACTGGCGGGCAAGTACGACATCCGGGTGGTGGCCATGGAGGTGACCCACGAGTCCCACGTGGAGGAGATCCACGAGGCGCTGGAGCGGACGGGTCACCCGACGGGCGTGATGTTGCAGATCGGAACCCGCAACACCCAGAACTTCGAGCTGTTGAAAAAGGTGGGCAGGCAGCAGGAGTTCCCGGTCCTGCTCAAGCGCGGTTTCGGCATCACCCTGGAGGAGTCGCTCAACGCCGCCGAGTACCTCGCCTCCGAGGGCAACCGGCGGGTGGTGTTCGGCCTGCGGGGAATGAAGACCAACATGGGCGACCCCCATCGCAACTTCGTCGACTTCGCCCACGTGCCGGTGGTCAAGCGGCTGACCCGGATGCCGGTCTGCGTCGACCCCTCCCACTCGGTGGGCTCCCGGGATGCGGCACCGGACGGGCTTCTGGACGTCTTCCACGTCACCGCCCAGGGGGTGATCGCCGGCGCCAACATGATCCTGGTGGATTTCCACCCCCATCCCGCCAAGGCGCTGGTGGACGGTCCGCAGGCATTGCTGCTCGATGAACTGCCGCTCTTCCTGGAGGACGTGCGCATCGCGCGGGAGGCCTACGAGAGGCGAGTGGCAGCGGGGAAACGCCACCAGCAAAGGAGATGACCGGGAAACCGGCCCGGGGCGAGGCGTCCCCCCGGAGCTTCCGTTCCGCTCCCGCCTGCCCCGATTCCCGCACATGGGGCGGGGGTGGGATGGAACGGGGCGGCCGGGTGGGACGTGGCGCGTCCGTCACATGTCGCGCTCTTCCACCTCCAGATACATCTTGTTGACGTGGCGGCCGAAATTCTCCTCGAAGCCGACCCAGGAGTGGTAACGGACGAGTCGGGGCAGCGCCTTCTGCTTGATCTCGTAGTCGGCCAGACCCTCGTCGTACCCCTCTTTCACGATCCCCCGCAGCTTCTCCAGGTAGCTGAGGAAGGGGTCGATCACCGCCTCCGCGTCGCCGCTCCGGCCGTGACCGGGGACGTAGACCTCCATGCCGAGACCCCGGGCGTAGCGCAACACCTCGATGTTGCCGTGCATGCTGGCGCTGCCGTCGAAACGCCCCAGCCGGTCGACGAAACCGTTGTCACCGAGGAAGAGGGTGCGGCTCTCCACGTGCTCGATCATGATGTCGGTATCGGTATGGGCCGGCACCCGGCTATGGATGCGGAAGTGGTGGCCGCCGATCTCCAGCACCGTCCCCTCGCCCACCCCCTGGTCGGGCGGCACTGGTCGGGTGGGGGCGCTCGCTCCCTCCGTGAGGCGGGCCATCACCTCCGTCCAGCGCTGACCTTCGCCGCCACCCGCCTGGGCGATCATCTCGGGATGACCGTAGATCCGCGCCTCCGGGAAGGCCTCGCGGACCGCCTCGTTGCCCAGCCAGTGGTCACCGTGGACATGGGTGTCGAAGACCGCGATCACCGGCCGGTCGGTGACCCTTTTCACCTCGCGCAGCACCTGCCGCCCCACCGGGGTGCTGGAGCCGGGGTCCACCAGAACCGCCCCGCCGGGGGTGAGAACGATGGCCGGGTTGTTCATGAAGCCACGATTGGCCACCGAGGGATCGCCCAGCGGGCCGTGCATCACCCACACCCCCTCGTTGACCCGTTCGAAACGAAACTCACCCAGATCGCCCACCTGCCAGGCGGAGGCGCAGAGGGGAGCCAGAATCAAGGTGAGCGGCATTAGCAACCGCCGGCAATTCGTCAGAAAGTTGTACATCGACCCACTCCAGCTACGGACATCCCTGTATTAAGGAAACTCTGAACAATTCATCCCTGAATTGTCAGAGTACGGGAGCCGAAAAACGCGGTTTCCGGCTTCCTCGCGTTTTCAATGACCTGGCGTCATTGAAAACGGCGGTGCATCCCTGCACCGCGTTACGGGCTGCGGAAAAACGGTGTTTTTCGGCAGCCCGTCAATTGGACCTGCGGCTTCCGTGGCGGCCTGATCACCATTTGGCCCGGCCAGGAAGCTCGCCCGGACCGGTTCGACAGGAGGCCCATGATGCCAGCGACGGGAGAACAAGGAAAGGACTGGTGCTATTCCAGCCTGGTGCCAATCGGCTCCGGACCGGATCTCCTCGTCACGCCGCCCCTCACGGCGCGCCGGGATCCTCCAGCACCTCTTCCAGGGGAACGGGGGGACTCAGCCAGTTGCCCTGGCCGTAGTCCACACCGAGTTCCGCCAGGCGCTGGAGAATATCCTCGCTCTCCACATATTCGGCAATGGTCTTGATGCCCATAAGATGGCCGATCTGGTTGATGCTGGCCACCATGGCGTAGTCCACGGGATCGTAGGCCATCTGGCGGACGAAGGCACCGTCGATCTTGATGAAGTCCACCGGCAGGTTGCGCAACTGTGAAAAGGAGCTGAAGCCGGTACCGAAATCGTCCAGGGAGAAGCGGCAGCCCCGCTCCCGCAGGGCCATGATGAAGCGGCGCGCCTGGGGCAGGCTGGAGATGGCCGCGGTCTCGGTCACCTCGAAGACGATACACCCCGCCAGCCCCGGATAGCGCTCCAGCCACTCCTCCACGAATCGGAGTGTCCGGTCGTCCCCGAGGGACTGACCCGAGAGATTGATGGCGAAACAGCAATCCACCTCTCCCCCACCCGCCCGGCTCCGTTCCACGTAGTGGTGGATCTGGCGAAACGCATTGACCACCACCCAGCGATCGATGTCGGGCATGCGCCGGTAGCGCTCCGCCGCCGCCACATACTGGCTGGGAGGGATTAGATTGCCCTCGTCGTCGCGCATGCGCAGCAGAATCTCGTGGCAGCGTGGCAGGCCCGTTTCCGGGAGGAGCGGGCGGATCGCCTGGGCGAAGAGGACGAAACGCTGTCCGGCAAAGGCCTCGGTGATACGATAGACCCAGTTCATCTGGCCGAGACGCTGGTCGAGCTGGCTGTCTCCTTCGTGATGGACGTGGATGCGATTGCCCCCCTGCTCCTTGGCCAGGTAACAGGCGCTGTCGGCCAGCGCCAGCAGCTCCGAGGGCCCGCCGGCCACCGCCGCCAATGGCACGATGCCGACGCTCACGCCCACCTCGAAGGCCCGCCCCTCCCAGACGAAGCGGTAGTGGCGCACGGCGTCGAGCACCCGGTTCGTGACAGCGACCGCCTCCTTCTCGTCCACCTCCTCCAGGAGCAGCCCGAACTCGTCCCCGCCGAGCCGGGCGAGCAGATGGGGCTCGGGGACCCGCGGGGCGATGACGCCGGCGATCTCCTGCAGCAGGGCGTCGCCCGCCAGGTGGCCGGCGGTATCGTTGACCAGCTTGAACTGGTCCAGGTCCATGTAGCAGAGAAAGCACCCGTCACCGCCCTCGCGCACGCGGGAGATGGCCCGGGTGAGGCGCTCCTCGAAGGCACGACGATTGTAGAGCCCGGTGAGATGATCGTGACTCGCCTGGTACTGGAGCCGGCGTGCCATCTCCCGGGCATCCGCCACATCCTGAAAGACGATCACGGCGCCACTACCCTCTCCCTGGTGGTCGCGGATTGGCGAGACCGAGTCGTTGATGGGAATCTCGACGCCATCACTGCGCAGCAGCACCACATCCCCTTCCAGACGCACGGGCTGCTGCTGGCACAGGCAGACCTCGACCGGATTCAGCCGCCGGCCTCCCTCCCCCCGCACCCTGAACACCTCCTCCAACGGCCGCCCGACCGCCTGGTCGAGTCGCCAGGCGGTGAGGCGTTCGGCCACCGGGTTGAGGTACTCCACCCTCCCCGCGTTGTCGACCGTGATCACCGCATCACCGATCGATTCGAGGATCACCTCCGCCCGCTCGCGCATGAGATGGAGGGCGGCCCGGGAGCGGCGCCGCTCGTTGGCGGTGCGATAACGGTGCTCGAGACCGATGGCGGCGAGCAGAAAGAGGAGGACGGTGACCGCCACCATGGCCGCCACCAGCTTGTCGTGGAGGGCGGCGGCGGTGAGCAGTCCGCCGATCACCAGGGCCGTGGTGACCAGGAGGAGGGCCACCGAGACCGGCATGGCGAGACGGATGCCGCCGATGCGCACGGTTCAGTGCCCCTCCTCGCCGATCAGTTCCAGGAATGCCTCTTCGTCGAGCATGGGAATGCCGAGATCCCGCGCCTTGTCCGCCTTGGAGCCGGGATCGGCGCCCACCACCACGTAGTCGGTGCGCCGGGAGACCGAGCCGGTCACCTTGGCGCCCAACGCCTCCAGCCGCGCCTTGGCCTCATTGCGAGACATGCTCTCCAGGGCCCCGGTGAGGACGAAACTCTTCCCCGTCAGGGGCTGGCCCTCCGCGATCCCGGTCTCCGCCTCGCGAGGACGAACCCCCGCCTCCAGCAGCTTGTGGATCACCTGCCGGTTGTGATCCTCGCGGAAGAAGGTGTAGAGGCTCTCCGCCACCACCGGACCCACGTCGGGTACCGCCTCGAGCGCCTCGCGGTCGGCGACCATCACCCGTTCCAGGGTGCCGAAATGGCGAGCCAGCACCTTGGCGGTGGCCTCACCCACATGACGGATGCCCAGGGCGTAGAGGAAGCGCTCGAGGGGGATCTGCTTGCTCTTCTCCAGTTGGGTCAGCAGATTCTCCGCCGACTTGTCCCCCATCCGCTCCAGGCGGGCGAGCTGCTCGTGTTTCAGGTGGTAGAGATCGGAGACGTCCCTCACCAGCCCCTTCTCGTCGAGCTGGGCAATCAGCTTCTCGCCCAGCCCCTCGATATCCATCGCCCGCCGCGAGGCGAAATGGCGGATTGCCTCGCGGCGCTGCGCGGGGCAGTAGAGCCCCCCGGTGCAGCGGGCCACCGCCTCCCCCTCCAGGCGCACCACTTTCGAACCGCAGACGGGACACTGTTCGGGCATGACGAAACGGCGGGCGCCCTTCGGCCGCCGGGAGAGCACCACCCGCACGATCTCGGGAATGACGTCGCCCGCGCGCCGGATGATCACGGTGTCGCCGACCCGCACATCCTTGCGCTCCACCTCGTCCTGGTTGTGGAGGGTGACGTTGGTGACGGTGACCCCACCGACGAAGACCGGCTCGAGGCGGGCGACCGGGGTGAGGGCGCCGGTGCGCCCCACCTGCACCTCGATCGCCTTCACCACCGTCATCTCCTCCTCGGCGGGGAACTTGTGGGCGAGGGCCCAGCGAGGGGCGCGGGCGACGAAACCGAGCCGCTCCTGCTGCTCGTAACGGTCCACCTTGTAGACCACCCCGTCGATCTCGTAGGGGAGGTCGTCCCGCCGCTCCAGGATCTCCCGGTGGTAGGCGAGACACCCCTCGATCCCCTCCACCCGGCGGATCTCCGCCGAGACCCGCAGCCCCCATCCCTTCAGGGCCTGGAGGGTCTCGTAGTGGGTGGGGGGAAGGTCCCACCCCTCCACCTCGCCGATACCGTAGCAGTACATGGCAAGCGGCCGGCGGGCGGTGACCCGGGGATCGAGCTGGCGGAGACTGCCGGCGGCGGCGTTGCGGGGGTTGGCGAAGCTCTTCTCGCCCCGCGCCCTCTGCTCCTCGTTGAGACGGCGGAACCCCTCCTTGGGCATGTAGACCTCGCCCCGCACCTCCAGCAGCGGCGGCCACCCCTCGCCCAGCAGCCGCAGGGGGATGGAGGGGATGGTACGCACATTGGAGGTGACGTCCTCCCCCCGGTAACCGTCACCGCGGGTGGCGCCCCGCTCCAGCCGCCCCTCTCGATAGATCAGGGTGATGGCGAGGCCGTCCAGCTTGGGCTCGGCAGTGTAGGTGACCCGGTCGACGCCGAGCCCCTCGCGCACCCGGCGGTCGAACTCCCGCGCCTCCTCGTCCGAGAAGGCGTTGGCCAGGGAGAGCATCGGCACCCGGTGCTCCACCTCGCCGAACGCCTCCACCGGACCGGCGCCGACCCGCTGGGTTGGCGAATCGGGGGTGACCAGCTCCGGGTAACGGGCCTCCAGCGTCTCCAGGCGGCGCATCAGGCGATCGAACTCGGCATCGGGGATCTCCGGGTTGTCGAGGACGTAGTAGCGGTAGTTGTGGTAGTCGATCTCCCGGCGCAGTCGCCCGACCTCCTCGCGCACCTTCTTGGGAACAGCCATGGATACTCCTCGGGATCCGGGTTTCAGGCCACCGACTCCAGGGCCTCTCGTACCAGTCGCTCCAGGCCCGCCTGGTCCAGCAGCCGCTTGCTCTCGTCACGCACCTCGGCACGGAAGCGCCGCTGCAGGAGCAGGACGGCAGAGAGCAGCGCCTCCAGGGCGGCGGGGTTGTCGCGACCGCGGCGCAGATGGGTGAAGAGGATCAGTGCGGGGCTCGAGAACTCTTCCAGATCGGGTGCGATCGCCCCCGGTTCACGGCTGTCGGCCAGGCTGTAGAGCAGCTCTCCACCGCTGCCGTAGCGGTGGAAGATGGACATCTCGCCGTGCTCCATGCCCAGTTCGGCGAGGGTCTCCGCCAGCCGCGCACCGCCGAACCCCCCCACCTCGCGGGCCACCAGGAAGAAGAGCACCAGCCGCTCGGCCTCCTGCTCCGCACCCTCCTCGTCGGCGGGCGCGGAAGATTCCCTCTCCGGGGCGCCGGAGGGCTCCTCGCCCCCCTCCGGCGGAGCCTTCCCCTCGCGCCCGGCCTCCTCCTCGTCCACTGCCATCTCGGCGCCCGGGCGGATGGCGCCACCCAGTTCACTCAGCTCCCCGGGCAGGGGCTCGCGGGCGCGGTCGGAGACGCGCAGGGAGATCTCCTCGCCGGGATCGGGACCCGCCCCCTCTTCTCGCCTGCCGCGGCGACGGATGCGGCGCCCCATCCCATCGCGCCCGCTGAGGTAGAGGATCAGCAGCAACCCGATTCCCAGACCGAGCAACACCCAGCGCAGCGCATTCATCTCCATGGCACGCCCTCAGCCGACCACCATGCGCACGGCCTCTTCCACATCCACCGCCACCAGCCGCGACACCCCCGGCTCATGCATGGTGACGCCGGAGAGCTGCTCGGCGATGGCCATGGTCTGCTTGTTGTGAGTGATGAAGATGAACTGGACCTTCTCCGACATCTCCCGTACCAGGTCGCAGAACCGGCCCACGTTGGCATCGTCGAGGGGCGCGTCCACCTCGTCGAGCATGCAGAAGGGGGCCGGATTGAGCCGGAAGATGGAGAAGACCAGCGCCACCGCGGTGAGCGCCTTCTCGCCTCCGGAGAGGAGGTGGATGGAGCTGTTGCGCTTGCCGGGTGGCCGCGCCATCACCGTCACCCCGGCGCTGAGCAGATCCTCTTCGGTGAGTTCGAGATAGGCGTGGCCGCCGCCGAAGAGACGCGGAAAGAGTTCCTTGATCCCGGCATTGACCCGGTCGAAGACATCCTTGAAGCGGGTGCGGGTCTCGCGGTCGATCTTGCGGATGGCGTTCTCGAGGGTCTCCAGTGCCTCGGTCACGTCGGCGTGCTGGCTGTCGATGTAGCGCTTGCGCTCCGCCTGCTGCTCATACTCCTCGATGGCGGCCAGGTTGATGGGGCCGAGGCGCTGGATGCGCCGGGCGATGCGCTCCACCCTTTCCTGCCACTCCCCCTCGCGCGCCTCGGCGGGCAACGCGGCGAGCAGTGCCTCCAGCTCCAGGCCGATCTCGGCGAGCTGCTCCGCCAGCGTGGCGCGCCGGATCTCCAGCTCGCGGCGCGCCATGCGCTGCTGCTCGAGGGCGTCGCGCCGCTCCCGGGCGCGCTGGTCGAGACGGTTGCGATTCTGCTCCAGCTCGCGCAGGCGGGCATCCAGCTCCTCCAGGCGACCGCGGGCGGTGGCCATCTCCCGATCCACCTCCTGCCGTTTCTCGAGAAGCGTCTCCAGCTCCTGCCGCAGCGCCTCCTGGGGTGCCATCGCCTCCTCGAGGGCCCCCTCCAGCTCCTCCACCCGACGATTCATCTCTTCCGACTGTCGCTCCATCCGCTCCAGGCTCTGGGCGAGCGAGGTCTCGCGGGAACGCATCGACTCCACCTGCAGGGCCAGTTCGTGGGCCCGGTCCCGATCCCGCCGCGCCTGTTCCCGCGCCTGCTCGAGCGCGGCGGCGAGCTGTTCCCGCTCCGCCTGTAACAGCTCCCTCTCGCGGGCCAGCTCCTCCATCTCCTCCAGCGCCCGGGCCTGCAGGGCACGCGCCTCGGCCACCTCCTGGTCGATGCGCCCGGTCTGCTCGCTCAGTTCGGCCAGTTCCTTCTCGAGCCGCTCGCGGTCCGCCTCCACCTGCCCCTTGCGATTGCGTCGCACGTCGAGGCGGGTACGCAGATCGGCGTGGGCACGGTGGGCGCGGTGGAGGGCCTGCTGCGCCTCGTCCCGCTGCCCCTCCAGCAGATGGACCCGTTCGCGGGCGGCGGCCATCCGCTCCGCCAGCGCCTCGCTCTCCGCCAGGCGCCGCTCGATCTCCTCGTGGAGCTTGCGGATCTCCTGTTCGCGGGCGAGGATACCCGCCTTCTCGTCGCTCTCGCGCACCAGTCGCAGCCAGCCGGGACCTACCCAGACCCCCTCACGCGTCACCAGCGACTCCCCGGCGGCGAGAGTCTCCCGTTTCGCCAGCGCCTCCTCGAGGCTCTCCGCACAGTAGACACCAGCCAGCAGACCCGAGACCTCCACCGGCGACTCCACCTGCTCCAGCAACGGCACCCATCCCTCGCGCGGACGCCAGGGGGAGGCCGGCCCACCGCCGTCGACCAGGCTCAGGGAACCCCGATCGAACCCGGCGAGATCCCGGGCCGCCCCTTCGAGCCGTTCGACACAGACCGCCTCCAGGGCGTGACCGAGCACCATCTCCGCAGCCCCTTCCCACCCCTCGGCGACCCGGATGCGCTGGGCCAGACGCGGCAGCTCGGCGAGCCCCCGCTTCTCCAGCCACTGCACCACCTGGCTGCCCGCCGCGTTGCCCAGTGCCGCCTGTTGCAGCGCCTCCAGGGAGGCGAGACGCCCACGACGGCGCTGCAGCTCCCCCCGCGCCTGGTCCACCTGGTCGTGGAGACTACGGACCTCCTCGCGCGCCTCGCGCACCGCCTCCAGGAGCTGCTCGACCCCCTCCTGTGCCTGGGAGACCGCCTCGGCCTGCAGCGCCTCCTCCTCCTCGAGGCGGGCGATCTCCTCGTCGAGGCTGGTGCTGTCCATCATCGCCAGGGTCTCACCCAAACGGGTCCGGCGGCTCTCCATCTGGATCGTCTGGCGCTCCAACTGCTCGATGCGGGTGCGCTCCACCTGGGCCTGCTGGGCCGGCCTGGCCGCCCGCTGGTTGAACGCCTCCCACTGCTCCTGCCAGCCACGCATGCGCCCCTCCGCCTCCTCCCGGAGCGCGGCCGAGGCGCCCTCCGCCCGGCGCAGCAGTTCCAGTTCCGGTTCGCGGGCGGCAAGCCCCTCCCGCAGGGCGGCGAGCTGGGCACGATCCTGCTCCAGATGGTGCTGCAGATCGGCCAGCGAACGTCGGGCCCGTTCCAGATCCTCCTGCTGCTGGCGGTGCCGCTCCCGACCGTGCTGGATCGCCTGCTCCACCCGCGCCAGATCGGCGCCCACCGCGTAGTGGCGTGCCTGAACCTGGTTGAAACCCTCCTGGGCCTCCACGTGGGCGGCGCGCTCCCGCTCCAGCTCCGCCTCCAGCGCCCGCTGGTCCGCCACCACCGCCTCGAGGGCGGTCTCCGCCTCTGCCACTCTCCGGTCCCGCTCCTCCATCTGCCGGTCCAGATCCCGCAGGCGGATGGCGAGCAGCTCGGCCTTCAGCCGCCGCTCCTCCTCCTTGTACTCCTTGTAGCGCTCGGCGGTCCGCGCCTGTCGCTGCAGATGCTGAAGTTGTTTCTCAAGTTCATCTCTCAAGTCATTGAGTCGATCCAGATTCTCTCGGGTATGACGAATCCGGTTCTCGGTCTCCCGACGGCGCTCCTTGTAGCGCGAGATGCCGGCCGCCTCCTCCAGGAAGACACGCAGCTCCTCAGGCTTGGCCTCGATCACCCGGGAGATCATCCCCTGTTCGATGATGGAGTAGCTGCGGGGCCCCAGTCCGGTGCCCAGGAAGATGTCGGTGATGTCGCGACGGCGACAGCGGGTGCCGTTGAGGGAGTAGATCGACTGACCGTCGCGGGAGACGGTCCGCTTGACCGAGATCTCGGCATACTTGGCGTACTCGCCGCCGATAGTGCCGTCGGAGTTGTCGAACACCAGCTCCACCGAGGCGGTTCCCACCGGTTTGCGGGTGGCAGAGCCGTTGAAGATGACATCGGTCATGGAGTCGCCCCGCAGGTGCTTCGCGGAGCTCTCGCCCATCACCCAGCGCACCGCATCGATGACGTTGGACTTGCCGCAACCGTTGGGACCCACCACCGCCACCAGATCGCTGCCGAGCTGCAGGGAGGTGGGATCGACGAACGACTTGAAACCGGCAAGCTTGATCTTGGAAAGACGCATGAATCTCTCTGGGTCCGTAGGATCGGGACAAAACAGTGTGTGGTCGGCCCCCCTTAACAGGCTGTTGAAAAACCCCGTTTCTCGGCAGCCTGTGCCGCGGCGCATGGATGCGCCGCCGTTTTCAATGACGACAAGTCATTGAAAACGCAAGGAAGCCGGAAATCGCATTTTCGGCTTCCGGCGTTGAAAAAGGCCAGGACGGCCTTTTTCAACATCCTGTTAACAGGCTGTTGAAAAACCCCGTTTTTCGACAGCCTGTGCCGCGGCGCATGGATGCGCCGCCGTTTTCAATGACGACAAGTCATTGAAAACGCAAGGAAGCCGGAAATCGCATTTTCGGCTTCCGGCGTTGAAAAAGGCCAGGACGGCCTTTTTCAACATCCTGTTAAGGGGGGTGGCGGGCGGCCGCTGCAGCGGCCATCCGGCGATACGCGAATCGACCTCGGCCGCTACCGATACCGAGGCCCTCCCGCCGGGTTTTTCAATCGCAGTGGGGTAGTGTAATGTATCTGCCCCTCAATCCAAACGCCTATTCCGCCGCCCCGCGAGAACGACATGAGTACACGACCGAGCAAGGATCTGGAGACCTTCGACAATCCCAATCCGGAGAGGGACTACACCATCCGCATCCGGGTGCCCGAATTCACCTGCCTCTGTCCCAAGACGGGGCAGCCCGACTTCGCCACCCTGCACATCGAGTACGTCCCGGACCGGCTCTGCGTGGAACTCAAGTCACTGAAGCTCTACGTCTGGTCCTTCCGGGACGAGGGGGCCTTCCACGAGGCGGTGACCAATCGCATCCTGGAGGATCTGGTGACCGCCTGCGCCCCCCGCTTCATGCGCATCCGGGCCGAGTTCAACGTGCGTGGCGGCATCTACACCACGGTGGTGGCGGAGCACCGCGCCAGCGGATGGACGCCCCCCCCTCCCGTCTCCCTCCCCTGACCGTGACCGCCCCGCTGTACCTGGGCATCGATTTCGGTACCTCCGGTTGCCGGGCCCTGGCCATCGATGGCGAGGGCCAGGTGGCGGCCGAGGCACGGGTCCCCATGCCCCCGCCGCACCGGGAGGGGGGTGGCGAGTCCCGGCAGGACCCCCTCCTGTGGTGGGAGGCGCTGGAGAGCGTGACAGCGCGACTGTGGGAAGAGATTCCGGCGAAGCGGGTCGCGGCGGTGGCCATCGATGGCACCTCTGCGACACTGGTGGTCACCGATGGGGAGGGGAAGCCCCTCACCGAGGCATGGATGTACGACGACGCCAGCGCCACCGAGGCGGCCCGGCGCGTCGCCTCGGTGATACCCGCTGCCAGCGCCGCCCACGGCCCCACCTCCAGTCTCGCCAAGCTGCTGAGCCTGCTGCCCTGCCATCCCGGAATCCGGCACGCCCTCCACCAGGCGGAGTGGATCACCGCCCGTCTCACCGGCAATCTCCGGTTGCGCGACGAAAACAACGCCCTGAAGATGGGTTACGACATCGTGGAGCGGCGCTGGCCCGACTGGCTGCTGGAGCTGGAAGTCACCGAAGAGGTGCTGGGCCAGGTGCGACCGCCGGGCACCCCGGCCGGCCGGGCCTCGACCGACGCCGCGGCCCGACTCGGCTTCGACCCCGCCACCCGGGTGGCCTGCGGCACCACCGACAGCACGGCGGGTTTCCTCGCCACGGGGGCGGTGGGGCTGGGCGAGGCGGTCACCTCCCTGGGCTCCACCCTGGTGCTCAAGATGATCTCGGACCGCCCCCTCTTCCACCCCCCCAGCGGGATCTACAGCCACCGCCTCGGTGACCGCTGGCTGGTTGGAGGTGCCTCCAACGCCGGCGGCGCGGTGCTGGAACGTTTCTTCTCCGCCGAAGAGATGGCGCGCCTCTCGGAGCGGATCGATCCGGCACAGCCGTCGGGACTCGACTACTACCCGCTACTGCGCCCCGGTGAGCGCTTTCCGCACGCCGACCCCCGTCTCCAGCCACGGCTGGAGCCTCGTCCGGCCGAGCCGGAGCGATTCCTCCATGGCCTGCTGGAGGGGTTGGCCCGCATCGAGGCGGAAGGCTATGCCCGCCTGGAGGCCCTCGGCGCCCCCCGCTTGCGTTCGGTACGCACCGTCGGCGGCGGTGCATCCAACCACACCTGGCGGGCCATTCGACAGCGGCTCCTGGGGGTTCCGTTCCGTGAACCCCGGCACACCGAGGCGGCATACGGCGCCGCCCTCCTGGCCAGGGGCCTGGCCGGATGAGGTCAGGGAGAAGAGAAGGGTTGGAACCGACGGAAAAAGCGTTCAAGATCGGTGCCGTACCGCCGAATACTGGTCAGTAGAGAACCCGGTAAGGCGGTATCACCGATGCTTGATCTCTCTTCAGCGCCCTTCCCCCGTGCGCCGAAAGGAATTCCCCCTCCTCTCTCCGTCTCTCCGCCCGATGGGGGTCGAGCGGATCGCACACCCATTCGGACCCATGACGAGAAACCCGACCATCGCCAGCTCGAATCTCCCGGCCCGGGCCACCACCCATGCGGCCATCTGTCTGATCCTCTGCCTCGTGGCGCTTCCGCTGCGCGCCTCGGTGAGTGTGGAGAAGACCCCCAGCGACGTCTTCCTGAACATGCAGCGCATCTCCCTGCTGCTGGACACGGTGCCGGGCTCGGCGGGTTTCACGCCTGACGATGTCTTCCGCGAGGTACTCACCATCCGCGAGGAGCCCATCCTCATCTCCGAGGCCCTCGACGAATCCATACCCCGGACAGTCTGGCAGGACGTCCCCTTCCGCCCCGAGACGGAACCCGGCGACGTGCTGGTCAAGGCGCGGGAGGTGCTCGGGCTGATCCTCGAGGCCAAGCGCCGCGCCGGCATGTTCAACCTCCGCAACATCGCCACCCGACCGGAGAGTGTGGTGACACCCAGCGATGTCTTCAACCAGGTACGGCTGATCGAGACGGAACTCACCGAGCTCAAGGTGTTCCTGGGGATCGACACCCTTCCTCCCCGCCCGCCGAAGCAGGAAGGAAAGAGCCCCGCCCACGTGCTGCAGATGCTGGAGGGCATCACCGGCGCCCTCCGCATCTTCCTGCACCGGGAGCAGGCTTGAACCATGCACCTCTCCCTTCCCTCCAGGCTCGCCCTCTTCGCCTTCGTCATCGCCGGCATCGGCGTGATCGGCATCTCCGCCTACAGCTTCCGCGACGCCAGCACGCTGTTGCAGCGGCAGAGCATCGACCGTATGGCCATGGAACTGAGAAGACTCTCCGGCACTTTCCAGGAGAACATCGACCGCATGCGCCTCGACGTCCAGCGCATCGCCACCTCAAACGCGGTGGCCGGATACTTCCGCGCCGCCGCCAACGACGGCTACGACGAGGAGCGGAACATGACCCAGGACCTCTGGAAGCAGCGCCTGGCGATCGATCTCAAGATCCTGCTCCAGCAGCGACCGGACTACCTGCAGGTGCGCTACATCGGCACCGGGGGAGAGGGGATGGAACTGGTGCGCGTCGAGAGAAAGGGCGATTCGGTGTTCGTCGTCCCCGATGCACGGCTGCAGGCCAAGGGCCGGCGTGGATACTTTCAGGAGACCATCCGCCTCGGCCCGCACCAGCAATACCTCTCCCGCGTGGAACTCAACCGGGAGCACGGGACGGTGGTGTTTCCCCTGCAACCGGTGATCCGCGCAGCGGCCCCCATCTACTCCGAAGAGGGCAAGGTCTTCGGGATCGTGGTGATCAACGCCGATTTCGAGGCCTTGACCCGACCCTTCCGCACTCCCCCCCCCGACGTCTCCTTCATCATCGCCGACGAGTCCGGCGACTACCTCATGCATCCGGACCGCGACCGCCAGTTCACCGGCGCACTCGGTGGTTCCCTTGGACTGAAAGAGGACTTCCCCGGCCTCGTCGTGGACGACGCAACCCTCGAATCCAGGGGATACGGCCTTCTGGACCTCCCGCAACACTCATCCAGCCTGATCTACAACAGGCTCCACTACGCCCCCCTCTACCCGCAACGGTATATCCTCGTTTCGGCCCTGGTCTCCCACAACCTCATCCAGCAGCTTTCGCTGGGGTTCGGCAGGAGACTCTCCATCGGCGTGGTGGTGGTGGTGATTCTGATCAGTATCGGCATGGCGATGCTGGCCAGGCGGCTCACCGCGCCGGTCCACCAGTTGATCGAGGCCGCCGACCTCATCTCCCGCGGACACGACGCCCCCATCCCGGCCACCGGGCGGACCGACGAACTCGGGTCCCTCGCCCGCTCCTTCCACACCATGCTCGATCACCTCAACACATCGAGGAAGGCGCTGGAGAAACTGGCCAGCGGTCTGGAGGAACAGGTGCACGAACGAACCGTCGCCCTCGCCGATGCCCTGAAACAGGCCGAGGCCGCCAACCAGGCAAAGAGTGAATTCCTGGCCAATGTCAGCCACGAGATCCGGACACCCATGAACGGCATCATCGGCATGACCCAGCTCCTGCTGGAAAGCGACCTCCCGGACCGGCAGAGGGAACACGCCAGCCTGATCCAGCAGAGCGCAGAGACCCTGCTGGCGACCATCAACGACATTCTCGACTTCTCCAAGATCGAGGCGGGGCGCACGATCCTGGAAGATATCCCCGTCGATCTCGAACAGATCTTCTCCGACGTGAATGCCACCCTCGGTCATCAGGCGGAGGCGAAGGGACTGCGCCTGATCTGCCCCGTCACGCCGCCTCCACACCGCTGGTACTCGGGCGATCCGGTCCGCCTGCGCCAGATCCTCATCAACCTGGTCGGCAACGCAGTGAAGTTCACCGAGCGGGGACGCATCAGCGTCCGGTGCGAGATGGAACAGGTACTGGGCGATCACGATCTGTTGCGTTTCACCGTCGCGGATACGGGAGTCGGCATCAGCGAGCAACAGCGGGATCACCTGTTCGAACGCTTCACCCAGAGCGACAGCTCGACCACCCGCCAGTACGGCGGTACCGGCCTGGGGCTGGCCATCTGCCGTGAGCTGGTGCGCATCATGGGTGGCAAGATCGGCGTGGAGAGCCAGCCGGGCAACGGCTCCACCTTCTGGTTCACGGTCCGGCTCATGCGTCTCGACAATTCACCGCCAGTCCCGCTCGCGGAACCTCGCGGGAGACACCCTTCCGGCAATTCGATGCTCCCGCAATTCCGCCGGGAGGCCCGGATACTCGTGGTGGAGGACAACTTCACCAATCAGCGCGTCATGGCGGGGGTGCTCGGCGCCCTCGGGCTCGAAGCGGAGATCGCCGCCAATGGCCGGGAGGCACTGGAGCGACTCCGTGACGAATCCTTCGACCTGATCTTCATGGACTGTCAGATGCCGGAGATGGACGGCTATGAGACCACCCACCACATTCGCAGCTTGCGTGACGCCGCCACCGACCGAGAGGTGCCCATCGTCGCCCTGACGTCCCATGCCAGCCCGGAGGACCGGGAGCGCTGCGTGGCGGCCGGCATGGACGACTACCTCTCCAAGCCACTCGACCGGCGGCGCCTGGAAGAGGCCCTCGACCGCTGGCTGAATCGCGAGGATGCACAGGACTCCGGGATTCCACGCCCCTCGCCTCCACCACCTCCTCGCGTGGAAGGCGATGCCGGTCCCCTCCCCGTCTTCGACTACGACGCCGTGCGACAACGACTCCTCGACGATGAAGAGCTGATCCACAACATGGCAGAGACCCTGCTCGAGGATCTCCCCCGACAGATCGCCCGCCTCCGCGCACGGATCGAGGAGAGCGACCTGGAAGGGGCGGCATCCCTGGCCCACAAGATCCGGGGGGCGGCGGCCAACATGGGCGCCGTCGCCCTGGAGGGGGAGGCCCGACGGCTGGAAGAGCTGGCCCGCGGCGGCGGAGCGGAGTCGCTCGCAGGGGCACTGGCCGGGCTGGAACGCGGCTACGAGGAACTGAGCGCCACCATCAGCGAGACACTGGGATGAAACTGCTCATCGCGGACGACGACCTGACCACCCGCTCCATGCTGGCAGCGGTCTGCCGAAAATGGGGTTACGAGCCGGTCCTGGCCGAGAGCGGTGATCACGCCTGGGAGATCATCCAGCGAGAGGACTCTCCCCGCCTGTTGCTCCTGGACTGGGAGATGCCGGCCGTCAGTGGCCCCGAACTCTGCCGGCGGATACGTCAGCGCAACAACGACGATCCCCCCTACATCATCCTGCTCACCGTCCGGGATTCCACGCGCGACATCGTCACCGGTCTCGACGCCGGCGCCAACGAATACATCTCCAAGCCATTCGAGCATGCGGAACTGCGCACCCGCCTGGATGCGGGGCGGCGGATCCTCGACATGCAGCGGCGTCATCTCCGCTCCGAGGAACGGTTGCTGCTGGCCGCGAACGTCTTCGACCATGCCTGCGAAGGCATCGTCATCACCACACCGGATGCGACGATTCTCGAAGTGAACCGGGCCTTCTCGCGAATCACCGGATATGCGCGGGAAGAGGTGATCGGCAAGACCCCGAGAATTCTCAAGTCGGACCGTCAGGACGCCTCGTTCTACGAACAGATGTGGGACCAGTTGCTGGAGAAGGGGCACTGGAGCGGCGAGATCTGGAATCGCCACAAGAACGGCCAGATCTATCCGGAGTTTCTCACCATCAGTGCGGTACACGACAATCAGGGCAAGACCCGTCACTATGTGGCCCTCTTCTCCGACATCAGCACCCTGAAGGAACAGCAGCATCGTCTCGAACACCTGGCCCACTACGATGCGCTCACCGGCCTGCCCAACCGGGTCCTGCTGGCAGAACATCTTCAGCACGCCATGTACCAGTCCCACCGCGACAAACGTCGTCTGGTGGTCGCCTATCTGGACCTGGACGGCTTCAAGGAGATCAACGACACGCATGGCCACGACATCGGGGATCGGCTGCTCATGAACGTGGCGCAGAACATGAAGGAGTCGCTGCGCGAGAGTGACATCATCGCGAGACTCGGGGGAGACGAATTCGTGGCCGTTCTCTCCAGCCTGGGCGACGCAGAGACCGCCACTCCTCTTCTGAAGAGACTCCTGGCCGCGGCCTCGCAGCCGATCCGGGTAGGACCCCACCGCCTGCAGGTCTCGGCGAGCATCGGTATCACCCTCTTCCCGCAGAGCGAAGACGTGGGTCCCGACCAGTTGTTGCGGCAGGCCGATCAGGCCATGTACCAGGCCAAGCTCGAGGGGAGGAACCGGCTCCACTTCTTCGACCCGGAACAGGACCGCAACATCCGCGGTCATCACGAGAGCCTCGAACACATCTCGCGCGCCATGGAGAGGCAGGAGTTCGTACTCCACTACCAGCCCAAGGTGAACATGCGCAGCGGGGAGCTGAGGGGAGTGGAGGCGCTGATCCGCTGGAACCATGAAGAGGGACTGTTGACTCCCGACCACTTCCTGCCGGTGGTGGAGAACCATCGGCTCGGGATCCGCCTGGGCGAGTGGGTCATCGATACCGCTCTCTGCCAACTGGAGAGATGGCAGGCGGAGGGACTCCACACCTCGGTGAGCGTCAACCTCAGCGCACTGCAACTGCAACAGCACGACTTTACCCGGCGCCTGACCGAACTCCTCGCCCGTCACCCGGAGGTTTCCCCCGAGACACTGATTCTGGAAGTACTCGAGACCAGCGCCCTGGAAGACATCGCCCACGTCTCGCAGGTGATTCGGGAGTGCACGGAGATGGGCGTCCAGTTCGCCCTCGACGATTTCGGGACGGGTTACTCCTCACTCACCTATCTCAAGCGCCTGCCGGCCGCCGAACTCAAGATCGACCGCAGCTTCGTCCGCGACATGCTGCACGATGCCGACGATCTCGCGATTCTGGAGGGCGTCGTGGGGATGGCGACGGCCTTTCGCCGCCGGGTCGTCGCCGAAGGGGTGGAGAGCACCGAGCACGGAGAACTGCTGCTGCAGATCGGCTGCGAACTGGGCCAGGGGTACGGCATCGCCAGACCGATGCCCGCCGAAAAGCTGATCCCCTGGATGGAGTCCTGGCAACCCGATCCACGCTGGACCCGCGCCTGTACGGTGCCACGGGAGGAGCTGCCGCTGATCTTCGCCGGCATCGAGCACAGCCACTGGATCCACAACCTCCGCCGCCAGCTCGAGGAGAGGCATGCGAGGATCGCCGTGGAGGATCACCACCAGTGCCGTTTCGGACAGTGGTTCGACCGCGAGGGGCGAAGCCGTTACGGAGATCACCCCGCCTACCCTCGCATCGATGCCATCCACAGAGAGGTCCATCGCCTGGCCGACGATCTGGCCAGGCTCCACAGGGAGGGGGAAAACGTTGGAATCAAGGCCGGAATCGCCCGGCTCTTCGAACTGAAGGATCGTCTTCTCGCGACGCTCGCCTCCCTGAAGAGTGAAGCCTGAACGCCCGTCTCACATGCTGCAACCGACCCGCGACGGGTGCTCCAACGGGAGATCTCTCTCCTCGTGGAAACGCAGACGGCTCCTTCCCGTACAGTGACGCCAGCCTGCCAGAGGAGACGAAGGGATCGGCGAGACCGTGTCAGCCAACCGAATTGGCGAGAAAGAGCTTGATGACGAACTTGAGGGCGAACCCCAGCACACCCATCATCAGCGCCAGGAAGAGGACAAACATCCCGAACCGCCCGGCATTGGAGTCTCTCCCCAGGCGATAGACGATGAAGACCATGTAACCGATAAGGACGACGAGCAAGACGGGCAGGGCATACTCGGTGAGCTGCTGGTCGGTGATCATCATGGGAACCGCTTCCTCCGCACAAAAAGACGCGACATTATCGCATGAGCGGAGGAGCAGACAGAACTCTCGGATCGCCCCGGCCGGCCCTTCCGCGGCATCATGGGGTTGCCGGAGCCTCGAACGCGGGCGCCGCGGGACGACCGGGCGCGGAGCCGTCGGCCTGTCGTAGGAGTCTCCTTCCCCATACCCCCGACGGCGGAGGTCCGGGAGGGAGAGGGGAAACATCAGCCAGCCGGCGATGCGGACCGCCGGCGGCAGCCGTGGCGGCCCGCGCCCTCCTCGGCGGCCCCGCGGATCCCGGCCCGCCACCCCCCTGGCAGGATGTTGAGGAATCTCTGATTTATTCAGAGATTCCTGCGGCACAAGGATGTGCCGCCAAAATCAATCACCGCAGGTGATTGATTTTGCAAGGGAGCCGAAAACGGTGTTTTTCAACAGCCTGTGCCGCGGTGCAGGGATGCACCGCCGTTTTCAATGACGCCAAGTCATTGAAAACGTGAGGAAGCCGGAAATCGCATTTTCGGCTTCCGGCGTTGAAAAAGGCCAGGATGGCCTTTTTCAA
>JALTLT010000137.1 GCA_027001815.1 Gammaproteobacteria bacterium
CCGTTGATCGTGAATCTTTTCATACCATCAACGCGACATAGTGCGGCTCCCCCGACCCACGTTTTTCACTTATCCCCTGCCATCCATGTGGTTGAATAGCGCCTGGATCGGGATGAAACGCGCGCCGGTCCCGAGCGGTTCACCGCTCGATCACTCGCACGATACAAGGGACACGAAAGGAGAAAAACCATGGCAATCAGGAACATCGCAGTCCGGGTGGAGACCGCCGACGCCCCAGGTGCCGGTACTGATGGAAGAGTCTACGTCGGCCTCGGTGGCCGGGAGTTCTATATCGATATGCCCGGCAATGATCTGGAACCTGGCATGCGCCAGACCTTTGTGCTGGGTGACGGCGCGACCATCAAGGACGCCGACAAAAACGACCCCCGGCGTCCCGCCATCGACATGGACGACATTCGCGCCTTTCCGGCTTACATCCGTTTCGAACCGCGGGGTGATAATGCCAACTGGAAGGTGAAGGATATCGAAGTGGATGTCGTACCCGATGGAGGCCGGCCGATGCGCCTGACCAATCCTTGGCTGTCCGGCAGCGGAGGCCTCTGGATCGGCCAGCGCTGCGGCGAGTTCCTCTTCCTGCGGGCTGGCTGAGGCTCCGGCCATGAGGCCTGCCAAAGGACAAACGGGCGCCCGAGGGCGCCCGTTTGATCTCCCGGATCGGATCCGGGATCAGCGGCCGGAGCCCTTGGCGCCGACGAACTCGGGATAGGCCTCGAGCCCGCACTCGCCGAGATCCACGCCTTCGAACTCCTCCTCCTCGGAGACGCGGATGCCGACCAGCGCCTTGAGGATTCCCCAGACGATCAGGCTGGCGACGAAGGTCCAGATGAAGATGGAGCCCATGCCCAGCAACTGGGCGCCAAGGGAGGCGTCGCTGTTGGTGATCGGGACCGCCAGCAGACCCCAGATCCCCACCACACCGTGAACGGAGATGGCGCCGACGGGATCATCGATCTTCAGGCGGTCCAGAGTGATGATGGAGAAGACCACCAGCACACCGCCGACGGCACCGATCAGGGTGGCGATGCCGGCAGTGGGGGTCAGGGGCTCGGCGGTGATGGCCACCAGCCCGGCCAGCGCACCGTTGAGCGCCATGGTCAGATCCGCCTTGCCCCACAGGAGGCGGGCGGTGATGAGCGCCGCCACCACGCCGCCCGCGGCGGCCATGTTGGTGTTGACAAAGACGTTGGCCACGGCGTTGGCCTCACCCACGTTGGAGAGGATCAGTTCGGAACCGCCGTTGAAGCCGAACCACCCCAGCCAGAGGATGAAAGTGCCGAGGGTGGCCAGCGGCAGGTTGGCGCCGGGGATCGGGTTGATGGAGCCGTCGGGGCCGTACTTGCCCTTGCGGGGGCCGAGCAGCAGGACACCGGCCAGCGCAGCGGCGGCGCCACACAGGTGCACCACGCCGGAACCGGCGAAATCGGCGAAGCCGGCCTGGTCGAGGAAACCACCACCCCACTTCCAGAAGCCCTGGACCGGGTAGATGAAGGCGGTCATCACCACCGAGAAGCCGAGGAACGACCAGAGCTTCATGCGCTCCGCCACGGCGCCGGAGACGATGGACATGGCGGTGGCCACGAACACCATCTGGAAGAAGAAGTCGGCCATGTTGGAGTAGTAGCTGCCGTCATACCAGCCTTCCATGTCCTGCTTGAGCACCTCTTCGGCGGCGTTGTCGGCACCCAGGAAGAAGCTGAGTGAGGGGATGTAGGGGCTGGAAGAGTCGCCGTACATGATATTGTAGCCCACCACCATGTACATGATGCAGGCGATGGCGAACAGGACGATGTTCTTGGTCAGGATCTCCGCGGTGTTCTTGGAGCGGACCAGACCCGCCTCGAGCATGGCGAAACCGGCGGCCATCCACATGACCAGCGCACCGGTGATGAGAAAGTAGAAGGTATCCAGCGCGTAGCTGAGATCTTTGATACCGTTGAGTGCTTCCACGATTGATTCCTCCGAGCGATTCGGTGTGTTGGATTCGGCGGGTTCAGAGGGCTTCCGGACCGGTCTCGCCGGTACGGATGCGCACTGCCTGCTCCAGGTTGAAGACGAAGATCTTGCCGTCACCGATCTTGCCGGTGTTGGCGGCCTTGCTGATCGCCTCGATCACCTGGTCGGTGAGATCGGCTCGCACCGCCACCTCGATCTTCACCTTGGGCAGGAAATCGACCACGTACTCCGCCCCGCGGTAGAGCTCGGTGTGGCCCTTCTGGCGACCGAAGCCCTTCACCTCGGTCACGGTGATACCCTGAACGCCGATCTCCGAGAGCGCCTCCCGGACGTCGTCCAGCTTGAACGGCTTGATGATTGCGCTGACAAGTTTCATGTTTTGGATTCCTCCGTGCTGCTTTGTTCCGGACCCCACACCCTGGCGGATTCCAGGAATCTGTTTCGGGGCACACCCCGCGCGTCCCCCGATCACGGGGTGGCTGTCTGTCACCCCTTCGGTCCCCACTGGATCGCCACCCCCGTCGGTCGACTCCCCCTCTTTGCGTGCTATCCTTGTTGTGGCGGGGTCCCGCCGAGGCGGGAGAAGCGTGCCCGATTGTTAAGCACGACCCGTGCCACTCGAATTTCTTTTTGTTTATCAGTAAGATATGGAGTCGCCCGCCCCATGCGCACCTTGGTCGCGCACAATTGGAGGGCGCGCACCACCGAAATGCACCACGAAGGTGCGGCCGGAGAGCCCCATGAATACCCGATTTCTGGACGAACTGAGTCGCCGCCTCTCCGAGGGACTTCCACCGGGACTGGCCGGCAGCGAGAGCGAACTGCGCCGCCACCTTAGAGCGATGCTCGAGGGCATGGTGAACCGGCTGGAGCTGGTGCCACGGGAGGAGTTCGAGGTACAGAAGGCGGTGCTGGCCCGTACCCGCCAGAAGCTCAGGGCGCTGGAGGAGCGGCTCGCCGCCCTGGAGGCGAAAGGGGAGGAGGAGAGCTCCGCGCCCGCCGACTGAGCCGGAAACGATCGGGGACACCCACGAATCCGGGGAACGGGACACCGGCCACGGGGAGCGGCGGGGGATTCACCCCGGCCGCCCTCTCCTGCTATAGTCTCGGCACAGCCCGCAGCCGGGCCACATCCAACGTGGAAGGGAATCCACCATGTCGCTCGCCATCGTCCACAGCCGCGCCCAGAGCGGCATCAACGCCCCGGAGGTGACCGTCGAGGTCCACCTCGCCAACGGTCTCCCCGCCCTCTCCATCGTCGGCCTGCCGGAGACCGCCGTGCGGGAGGCGAAGGACCGGGTCCGCGGGGCGCTGCTCACCGCCCGCTTCGAGTGGCCCCAGCGGCGCATCACCATCAACCTCGCCCCCGCCGATCTCCCCAAGGAGGGGGGGCGCTTCGACCTGCCCATCGCCCTCGGCATCCTGGCCGCCTCCCGCCAGATCCCTCGCGAGCCCCTCGCCCGCATGGAGTTCCTGGGCGAACTGGCGCTCGGCGGCGACCTGCGGCCGGTACGGGGCGCGCTGCCCGCCGCCCTGAAGGCGCGCGACGAGGGACGCACCCTCGTGGTGCCCACCGGCAACGGCGCCGAGGCGGCCCTGGTGGAGGGGGTGGAGGTCCTGGAGGCGGACCACCTGCTGATGGTCTGCGCCCACCTGACGGGGGAGCGCCGCCTCCCCCACGCCGAGGTGGCCAGCCCCCTCGCACCCCCTTCCCATCCGGACCTGGCCGACGTGGTGGGACAGACCCATGCACGCCGCGCCCTGGAGGTGGCCGCCGCCGGCGGTCACAACCTGCTGATGATCGGCCCGCCCGGCACCGGCAAGACCATGCTCGCCAGCCGGCTGCCGGGGATCCTGCCGCCCATGACCGACGACGAGGCCCTGGAGGCGGCGGCGGTCGCCTCCATCGGCGCGGAGGGGTTCCACCCCCGGCGGTGGCGGGTCCGGCCCTTTCGCGCCCCCCACCACACCGCCTCCGCGGTCGCCCTGGTGGGGGGCGGCTCCAGCCCCCGCCCCGGCGAGATCTCCCTGGCCCACCGGGGGGTGCTGTTTCTCGACGAGCTTCCGGAGTACGACCGCAAGGTGCTGGAGGTGCTGCGCGAACCCCTGGAGTCGGGCACCATCACCATCTCGCGGGCCGCCCGCCAGGCGGAGTTCCCCGCCCGCTTCCAGCTCGTCGCCGCCATGAACCCCTGTCCCTGCGGCTACCAGGGGGATCCACGGGGCGCTTGCCGCTGTACGCCGGAGCGCATCCGGCGCTACCGGGAGAAGGTCTCGGGTCCGCTCCTGGACCGGTTCGACCTCCATCTCGAGGTCCCCCGCCTCCCCCCGGGCACCCTCACCGGCGCGCGCAGCGGCGAGACATCCGCGGCGGTTCGCGAACGGGTCGCCACGGCCCGCGAGCGGCAGCTACGGCGAGCCGCTACCCCCAACGCCCTGCTCGATGCCGAGGGGGTGCGCCGCCACTGCCGCCTCTCCAGCGCCGATGCGGACCTGCTGGAGCAGGCGATCCATCGCCTCGGCCTGTCGGCCCGCGCCCACCAGCGGATCCTCAAGGTGGCCCGCACGGTGGCCGACCTGGCGGGTGCCGAGAGGATCGCCACGCCCCACCTGAGCGAGGCCCTCAGCTACCGCTGCCTCGATCGCAATCGGGACGTGGCGTGAGCCCGCCCCGAAGGCCAGGACGGCCTTTTTCAACATTCTGCTAACAGGCTGTTGAAAAACACCGTTTTTCGGCAGCCTGTCCCGCGGTGCATGGATGCACCGCCGTGTTCAATGAGGCCGGCAGCCTGGCGGACTTCCAGCTGAAGGTTACTCCGCCCCGAGAGGGGGAAGGCCCTCCCGGGGGCGTTGGCGGCAAGGATGCCGCCGACGAGCCCCCAAGGATGGGTTCACGGCGTCCCCCGGGAGGGCCTTCCCCCTCTCGGGGCCCCGCGGAAAGCACCAAAACCTGACCACCTGTCAAAGTCCGACAGGCTGCCGGCCTCATTGAAAACGTGAGGAAGCCGGAAATCGCATTTCCGGCTTCAGGCGTTGAAAAAGGCCAGGACGGCCTTTTTCAACATCCTGCTAAAGAGCCTGCCGCCGCTGCCGATCCACTGCTCAGGTCCCTTTTCGGCGGGAGAGACTCCATGAGCACCATCGACGCCATGAACCGTGGCATCCAGGGCATCCAGCGCGGTATGGAGGGCGCCGCACGCAACGCCGGGCGGATCGCCCGGTCGGGTGAGAACGGTCCGCCGGTGAAGGAGATGGTGGCACTGAAGGAGAACCAGCACCTGGTGGAGAGTTCCGCGAAGGTGGTGCGTGCCGCCGACGAGATGATCGGCACCCTGCTGGATATCGAGGCCTGACGTTCTCATTGACCCATGGAGATCGGCAACTCGCCACCCCCTTTCCCCTCTCCTGTGCCCTCACCGGCCGGCCGGACGGTCGACGGTGTGAAGGAGACCGGGAAGGGCGGTGGGGAGTCGTCCAGTGTCGCGAGCGACCCGGAGCGGCGCCAGGTAGAGGCGCTTGAACGGCGCGACCGGGAGGTGCGTGCCCACGAGCAGGCCCATCTGGCCGCCGCCGGTCGGTGGGCACGGGGCGGAGCCACCTTCGAGACCCGGCGGGGCCCCGACGGTCGCGAGTACGCCGTGGGAGGGGAGGTGAACATCGACAGCGGACCGGTGCCGGGCGACCCCCGGGCGACCCTCGCCAAGGCGCAACAGATCCGCGCCGCCGCCCTCGCTCCGGCCCAACCCTCGGCCCAGGATCGAGCGGTGGCGGCACGGGCCAGCCGCATGGAGATGGAGGCCCGGGCCGAACTGGCGACCCGGGAACGTGAAGGGGCACCTGGCCCCGTGGGCGGGAAACGGCTGGATCTCTACGCCTGAACCGGCGAAGAGTATCTCATTCAACATCCTGCCAGGGGGCGTTCAACCCTTCCGCCAGCGGAACAGCCGCGACAGCAGACCGCCCCGATGCGCATCGGAGGGGGCTTGCCCCTCGGGCGGGGAGCCCATCTGACGCCGTCGCTTCCCCTCCTCGATCTTGCGACGGACCACCTCCAGCTTGATCCGGTAGATGGCCGCCTCCTCCTCGGCCCGGTCGCGCGCCTTCTTCTCCTCCTCGAGGGCCAGGGAGAGATCCAGCAACTCCTCGCTGCTCCCCGCCAGCTCCTCCTCGAGTTCCCGGATCCTCGCCTCCAGCTCCTCGGCCCGACGCGCCTCAGCCCCGTCCCGAACCGACTCTTCCAGTTCGACGACCCGCTCACGGAGCGTCTCCCGCTCTCTTTCCAGCTCGCGTATGTGTGCCTGGGTGT
>JALTLT010000138.1 GCA_027001815.1 Gammaproteobacteria bacterium
CAAGCATTGGCTGCTCCAGCGGCATGGTTATGCCACGCCCAACCAGGTGCGTGTCGCACACATGCCTGTGGCGGAGGCGGCGTGAATTTTGTGCAAAATAGTGTCCAACATTTCGGGGGCTTTACAATACCCAGAATCATATGTATGACTATGTCCTTTGCCACATCATCCAACTGAATGCAGCGGCTAACACGCGACTGTGATCACATGTCAACCTGCATGTTCGGTGCGCCATAGTATTTGGTCTCGCAGCATGGCATTGAGAATGGTATTCATCTTGCGCATGCAGGCAGTAAGTGCGACTTTTTTGTGTTTCCCTGCGGCAATCAGCCGCTGACGGGTCTGCTGAATGATGGGATTGTGCTGAATTGAGGTCAGCATTGCCATGAACAAGATCGTTCGCACGCTGGCCCTGCCGCCACGGAAACGGCGGATAACGTAGGATATTTTTCGCACATTTTAAGAGGCGGTGGCCTCGATCTGGTTTAACAGGCTGCCGAATAACGGTGTTTTTCAGCAGCCTGCTAAAAGAAGGTCCACGAGAAGATTGAGGCGTGGAGGAACCGCCCGATCGAGGGAGAACGCCCCTACGTCTATCTGGACGCTACCATCTTTCGCCGTGCCCCCCATCCCGGTTCGAACCCCGGGTCTTCGCGGTGGGGGTGAGGGCGTGACTCCGTGTCGCCCTCCGCCGATTTGTCCTGACCTCCGCTTTTGGGTATCTTGCCCCCCACCTTTCGAACCGCGATGTGGGGGTTTCTCATGGCGCTCGCCATCTTCGATCTGGACAATACGCTGCTGGCCGGCGACTCGGACTATCTCTGGGGACGTTTCCTGGCGGAACATGGCCTGGTCGATGGGGAGGCCTACGAGAGGGCCAACGAGCGGTTCTACCAGGCCTACAAGGAAGGTTCGCTGGATATTTTCGAGTTCCTGCGTTTCTCCCTGCGGCCCCTCGCGGAGCATCCGGTCGAGGAACTGGAGGAGTGGCGACGGGATTTCATGGAGGAGAAGATCGAGCCCATCCTGCTGCCAGCGGCCCACGCCCTTCTGGACCGCCACCGGGAGAGGGGGGATACGCTGGTGATCATCACCGCCACCAACCGGTTCGTGACCCGGCCCATCGCCGATCGGCTCGGCGTACACGAGCTGATCGCCACCGATCCCGAGTTCCGGGAGGGTCGATATACCGGAGAGGTGGCCGGGATTCCCTGCTTCCAGGAGGGTAAGGTGAAGCGGCTGGAACAGTGGCTGGCGGAGCATGGGGGGGATCTGGCCGGTAGCTGGTTCTACAGCGACTCCCACAACGACCTCCCCCTGCTGGAGCGGGTGGAGCATCCGGTGGCCGTGGACCCCGATCCGACCCTGGAGGCGGAGGCGCGCAAGCGCGGCTGGCCGCTGATCACTCTGCGCGACGGCCGTTGAGATGCAGCGCCTCCCCGCCGGTCTGCTCCTTGCTTTGCTGGCGGGTGCTTCGCTGGTGGCGTTCGGAGCGGCCCTGGTGGCCGGCAGTGTCCCCCTCTCCGTCCGGCAGGTGATGGAGGTGCTGGGGGGAGGGGGCAGCGATCTTCACCGGGTGCTCGTACTGGAATTGCGCCTGCCGCGGGCGGCGGCCGCGTTCGTCACGGGCGGACTGCTGGCGCTTGCCGGCGCGCTGCTCCAGGTGTTGCTGCGCAACCCCCTGGCCGATCCCTATGTGCTCGGCGTCTCCGGCGGTGCGTCGGTGGGTGCGCTGCTGGCGATCCTGGCCGGCGGGGCGGCCTTCTCCGTCCAGGGCGCGGCGCTGCTCGGTGCGCTGATCTCCACCGCGCTGGTGCTGTTTGCCGGTGGCGGAGTGGGGAGCTGGTCGCCGACCCGGTTGCTGCTGACCGGCGTGGTCCTCGCCGCGGGGTGGGGGGCGATTATCAGCCTGCTGCTCGCCATCGCCCCCGATACCACCCTGCGCGGCATGCTCTTCTGGATGATGGGGGATCTCTCGGGCGCCGGTATGCCGGGCTGGAACGGGGGGGTGCTGGCCCTCGTGCTGCTGATTCTGCTTCCGGCCGCACGGCCGCTGGACCTGCTGGCGGCCGGAGAACAACGGGCCCGCACCCTCGGTGTCCCTGTCACCCTCCTCCAGTTGACGGTCTATCTGGCGGCCTCCCTGTTGACCGCTACTGCAGTGACCACCGCCGGGACGGTGAGTTTCGTCGGCCTGGTGGTGCCCCACGCGGTGCGCCTGCTGGGAGGCCACGCCCACCGGCTGCTGTTGCCCGGTTCGGTGCTTGCCGGGGGGGCGCTGCTGGTGGCGGCCGACACCCTCGCCCGCACCGCCCTGGCCCCCCGCCAGCTCCCGGTGGGGGTGCTGACCGCCTTCATCGGCGTGCCCCTCTTCCTGTGGCTGCTCACGCGAGGGGCGCGGCGATGAACGGCCTGCAGATCCGGGGTCTGACGCTCGATCGTGCGGGCAGGCGGCTCGTCGAGGGGCTCGATCTCCATCTGGCGCCCGGGACCTGCTGGGCACTGCTCGGCATCAACGGCAGCGGCAAGAGCACCCTGCTGCATGCCCTGGCGGGGCTCTACGCCCCCTCGTCGGGCGAGGTGCGGCTGGAGGGGCGGCCGGTGGCGCGCTGGCCGGGGCGGCAGCGGGCGCGGCGGATCGGCCTGCTCTTCCAGCAGGGGGAGGAGGGGCTCGGCATGCGGGTGCGCGAGGAGGCGGCCCACGGGCGTCATCCCTGGGTCTCGCCCTGGCGGGGGCTCACCGGGGAGGATCGGCGCAAGGTGGAGGAGGCCCTGGAGCGCATGGAGCTGCTGGAACTCGCCGACCGACCTTCCGCAGAGTTGTCGGGGGGCGAGAGGCAGCGGCTGGCCATCGCCACCCTGCTGATCCAGGAGCCCCGTGTGCTGCTGCTGGACGAACCGGCCAACCACCTGGATCTCCACCACCAGATGACGGTACTGGCCCTGTTCCGCGACCTGGCCAGGGCGGGTCGCACGGTGATCATGGCGCTGCACGACCTCAATCTCGCGGCCCGTTTCTGCGATCACGTCCTGTTGCTGGAGGGAGAGGGTCGCTGGTGCAGCGGCCGCCACGAGGAGGTGCTGGCGGCGGAACGGTTGAGCCGCGTCTTCCAGCATCCGCTGCGCGAGCTGGAGGTGAAGGGGCGGCGCTGCTTCCTGCCCCGCTGAGGGGCCGGGTCGCGATCCCTCAGCCGCGCTGTGTGGAGGGGTGACGCCACCTCCACGAGAGCTTGTGCAGCTCCGAGGCGAGCAGGACCACGGTGGCGATGCCGAGCAGTGTGAGCCAGTGGCCGGGTGAGACCGGCTGGATGGCGAGCACGTCGCTCACCCCCGGCGTGTACATGGCGCCGATGTGGATCAACTGGGCCGCCGCCGTCCCACCCAGCAGCAGGGGATTGCGCAAGGGGCTGAGGGTGAAGGCGGAGCGGGTCTCCGACCGGCTGTTGAAGACGTGCAGGTTCTCGAACAGCACCATCAGCAGCAGCGTCCCGTTGCGCGCCTCCTCCACGCTGTAGCCCTGCCCCAGCAGCCAGTGGAAGAGCAGGAAGGCGGGCAGACCGATGGCCAGCGCCGAGACCACCACCCGCTCCACCATCAGGCGGTTGAAGATGGGCTCGTGGGGCGGCCGGGGCGGCTTCGCCAGTTCGTCTCCCTCGCCCGGTTCGAAGGCGAGGGCCACGTCCTGGATGCCGTTGGTCACCAGATTGAGCCACAGGAGTTGCACGGCGACCAGCGGCAGGGGTGTACCGGTGAGCAGCGAGAGGAGGAAGAGGACGATCTCCGCGGCGCCGGTGGAGATGAGCAGAAAGATCACCTTGCGCACGTTGGCGTAGGCGATGCGCCCCTCCTCCACCCCGGCGACGATGGAGGCGAAGTTGTCGTCGGCCAGCACGATCTCCGCTGCCTCACGGGCCACGTCGGTGCCTCCCCGTCCCATGGCGACCCCCACCTCGGCGGCGCGCAGGGCCGGCGCGTCGTTGGCGCCGTCTCCGGTTACCGCTACGAAATGGCCCGCCTTCTGCAGCCCCTGGACGATGGCGAGCTTCTGGGTCGGCTCCACCCGGGCGAAGACCCGGCGTCCGCGGAGCTCGCCGTCACTGCGCCGGGCCAGCTCGGCGCCGGTCACCACCTCGTCCGCCTCCTCCGCCAGCCCCAGCTCGCGGGCGATGGCCAGGGCGGTGAGAGGGTGGTCGCCGGTCACCATCTTCACCTCGATCCCCGCCCGCTGGCAGGCGGCCACGGCGGCCTTTGCCTCCGGGCGCAGCGGATCGATCATGCCCACCAGCCCGAGCAGCACCAGATCGTGAAGGTCGGCCTCGCCGAATTCGCCGGGAGCAGAGACCTCGACGGGGCCGGCGGCGAAGGCGAGGACCCGGAATCCTTCCCCGGCCAGACGTTCCGCAGCGGCGTGGATCGCCCCGGCATCGAGGGGGAGATCCCCGTCGATGCCGGCCTGGCGACGGCACATGGGCAGCACCCGTTCGAGGGCCCCCTTGACCGAGGCGACGGCGCCTTCGGGATAGCGGTTGAGACTGGCGCTGTAGCCCTTCTCCGACTCGTAGGGAAGGGCCGCCAGCTCGGGATGGGCGCTCTCGGTCTCCTCGTGCCGCACGCCGGCCTTGTGGGCCATCACCAGAAGGGCCACGTCCACCGCGTCGCCGTGGGCGCTCCAGGCGCCGTCCCGCCGTCCGAGGAAGGCCTCGTTGGAGAGCACCGCAGACTCGCAGAGTCGCTCCAGCAGCTTCTGGTGGGCGGCGTCGGGAGTACCCTCCGGGGCGAGGATCGCCCCCTCCGGGTCGATCCCCTCGCCGGTCACCTCCCAGGGCGGCTCGCCGGGCAGCAGGATCCGGCGTACCGTGAGCTGATTGACCGTGAGGGTGCCGGTCTTGTCGGTGGCGATGCAGGTGCAGGAGCCGAGCGCCTCCACCGCCACCAGCCGGCGAACGATCACCTGACGCTTTGCCATGCGGCGGGTCGCTACCGCCAGGGCGACGGTCAGGGCGACTGGGAGCCCCTCGGGAATGGCCGAGACCGCCAGGGCCACCGCCATGAAGAAGATCTCCGAGACCGGCATCCCCTTCCAGGCCGCTACCGCCGCCAGCAGCAGGGTCGCGACCGCCACCACCAGCGCCACCTTGCGGGTGAAACGCTCCATCCGCACCAGCAGGGGGGCCTGCGCCGATTCGCCCTCGACCACCGATTCGGCGATCCGGCCCAGCTCGGTGGCGATGGCGGTGGCCACCACCAGCGCCCTCCCCCGGCCGCGGATCACCAGGCTGCCGGCGAAGGCCATGTTGCGCCGCTCGGCCAGGGGGGTCTCGGGCGGCAGGGCGTCGCAGGCCGACTTGGGGACCGCCAGCGATTCGCCGGTGAGGAGCGATTCGTCCACCGTGAGGTCGTGGCACTCCAGCAGGCGCAGGTCGGCCGGCACCCGGTCCCCCGACTCCAGGAGGACGATGTCGCCCGGTACCAGCTCCTCGGCGTCCACCTCCCAGGTCTCCCCCTCCCGGAGCACCCGTGCCGTGGTTGTCACCATGCGCTTGAGGGCCTGGGCGGCGCGCTGGGCGGAGTGCTCCTGGATGGTGCCGATCAGCGCGTTGATGGCCAGCACCAGGGCGATGAAGGCGGCATCGGTCAGCTCGCCGATGGCCAGCGAGACCAGCGCCGCCGCCAGCAGGACGTAGATGAGGGGGCTGGTGAACTGGCGCAGGACGATGCGCAGCACGCTGGCCGGGCGCGGCTCCGGCAGGCGGTTGGGGCCCACCTCCTGGAGACGGCGGGCCGCCTCGTCCCGGTTCAGGCCGTGGGGGGGGACGCCCAGCTCACCGAGCAGTTGATCGGTGGGTCGGGCGTGGGGCCTGTCCGGTCGCGCCATCTCATCTCTCCGCTCGTGGGATCAGGCCGCCAGGCCGGTGTGGCGCAGGAGCGCGTCGATGGTCGGCTCGCGGCCGCGGAACTCGACGAAGAGTTCCATCGGGTCGCGTGAACCCCCCTGTTCCAGAATGGCCTGCAGAAACCGCTCGCCGGTCTCGCGGTCGAAGACCCCCTTCTCCTCGAATGCGGAGAAGGCGTCGGCCGAGAGCACCTCCGCCCACTTGTAGCTGTAGTAGCCGGCGGCGTAGCCGCCCGCGAAGATGTGAGAGAAGCTGTGGGGGAAGCGGTTGAAGGAGGGCGGGTGGATCACCGCCACCTGGTCGCGTACCTCCCGGAGGATCTCGTAGATGCGGGCACCTCGTCGTGGATCGTACT
>JALTLT010000139.1 GCA_027001815.1 Gammaproteobacteria bacterium
TCTCCCGTTACACCGTCACCTACTTCAAGAAGTATCTCTGAGTTGTCAGTGAGAGGGGACACGAAAAAAATACGAACATTTTCCCATTCTCATCAGTTTTTCAGCATATAATCATTATCGCCAGGACTTAGAACAACGACGACGTGGAGTCATCAGCACATGCCAGGCCCGGAGCCAGGGATGGAGCTGGCGGCGCTTGTGGACCTCTATGCCCTGGAACGCCTTCCCAGCTCCAAGTCCCTTCAGAACAAACACTCGATTATCCGCATCTTCCAACGAGATACCGGCATTAGCCACACAGACAGGATTACAAAGGCCGTTTTATTATCCTGGCGAGACCAGATTCTCGAACGGGCGAGCAGGACAACCTGGAACACTTACCTGCGTGAGATGAGAGCCCTGTTCAACTTCGCGGTTGCGGCAGGAACACTCCACTCCAATCCGTTTCTGGAAGTTCAATCGCTGCGGGCGGGGCGGAAGCAGAAGAAAACCGTCAAGTGGGATCTGTTGCAGCAGTCCCTCGAGCTTCTGGAGCGGCCCGACGAGCCACTCAAGCCAGGATGGTTCTGGGTCATCGTCCTCAAGACATTCTGCTATACAGGAATTCGTCGCAGGCAGCTGGTCGAAATGCGTTGGTCACACCTGGATCTTCGGGGAGCCATTCTGCATCTCAAGGTCGAAGGCTCGAAGACGCGGCGAGAGTGGGATGTCCCGCTTGTTCCGCATCTGGTGACGTCTCTGGAAGAGCTGCACAAACGCACCCTCCGCATATACGGTCCCCACCGGGACATCTCCAACCTCCAGGTGTTCAACGCCTCCCTTTTCAATCCCCGCTACCACGGACCGGAGATCAACGAAGACCAGGTGACGGGATTTTTCCGACGACTGTCGGATCTCTTGTCCCGGGAGCATGGTGAGAAGATCCTGATCACACCGCACCGCCTGCGGCACACCATGGCTACCCGGCTCGCCTCCGCCGGAGACATCAAATCCCTTCAGACCATGCTCGGGCACACGGATGTGCGCATGACGATGGAGTACATCGAGCCCGACCTCAAGATGATGCGGTCAATGCTGAACGTGTTGCCCCAATTGTGAAGGTGGCGTCCCGTGATTGAGGCGGGAGCCCCAAGAGATGGGGGGCGCATGCTTGATCGTGCGGAGATGTTGTGGTTATGCTAGTGGCCGACGCTATAAGGCGTCCTTTGCGGTGGGAGGAAATGTCAAAGCCAATGTAGCCCCAAATAAAAACAGGCGCCGCATCCGTTACATGCGGCGCCTGTGGGTCTGACAGGCCTTGAGGGCCTGCCTCCTGGCGCTGTGTCCCCGCGGGAGCGGGGAAATTGGTGCCGGTGAGAGGAATCGAACCCCCGACCTACTGATTACGAATCAGTTGCTCTACCGACTGAGCTACACCGGCCTCCGGGATCGCCGGAACCTTCGGGAGATGGGCCGACGGTGCCCCGAACGAAGGCGGAGTATAACGGAATGACGGGACAAGGAAAACCGGGTCAGGCGTCGCCGCCCTCTTCCCGGACCCGGATGACCACCTGGATGCCATCCAGTCGGGTGCCAGGTGGGAGTTGGGGCATACCGCTCACCTGTACGGCACCCGCCGGGATGTCGGTCAATGTGCCACGATCGACGTTGAAAAGGTGATAATGATCACTGGTATTGGAGTCGTAGAAGGCACGGGTGGGATCCACGATCACCTCACGTACCAGCCCCCGCTCGGCGAACACGGCCAGCGTGTTGTAGACAGTGGCCTTCGAGACTACCGCCCCCTGACTGCGGGCGCGCTCGAGAATCTGATCCGCGGAGAGGTGTTGCGGACGCTCGAAGAGGATCTCGGCGATCTCCAGCCGCTGGCGGGTGGGCTGGATGCTGTGACGGCGCAGCAGCGCTTCCAGCTCTTCCCTTCCTGCCGGCCAATTGGAACTTTGGGGGGTCATGGCGCCGATTATAGACAAACCACACAATCCATGTCTACGAATGATTCCCGTTCGCCTTTCTACGGGCGGGCAAGTAGGGGGTCGGGTCGATCCCGGGCGGCTCCCCGCTGATCAACTGGGCGAGCAGTCGGGCGGAGCCCGCACCCAGCACCACTCCATTCCTGAAGTGCCCCGTGTTCACATATAACCCCTTCAGCGCCGGATGTGCCCCGATCCAGGGTACCCCTTCGCGTGACCAGGGACGCAGACCGGCCCACTGGCGCACGACGGGGGCCCTCTCGAGCGCAGGGACCAGTCTCACTGCCGCACGATAGAGGGAGTCGCGCGCCACTTCGGTGATCTCTTTCTCGAAGCCCGCCTCCTCCAGCGTACTGCCCGCCAGCACGTGGCCATCGCGCCGGGGAATCACATAGCGCCCCTCTTCGAGAACGATGCGCCGCAGAAGCCCCGGCTCCGCCCGGAAGAGGAGCATCTGCCCCCGCACCGGACGGGTGTTCACGCCGCCTCCCAGATCGGCGAGCAGCCGGCTGCTCCAGGCTCCCGCCGCCGCCACCACACAGGGGGCGTCGACCCGGCCTCTGGCAGTGCGGATGCCGACGACACGCCCCTCGCTGCCCTCGATTCCCTCGACCTGCAACTCTTCCTCCACGACCACACCAAGACGGCGAACCTCGGCGAGCAGCGCACGGAGAAGACGGGGGTTGCGCACCTGCGCCACCTCTGGCATCCACCACGCATCCTCCCGGATGCCGAGCGCCGGCTCGATGGCCGCGAGACGCCCCCCACCGCCGACCACGCACTCGACGGTTTCGTCATATTCCCCCGCCCAGTCACGAATCGCCGGGGGATCGTCCCGACCCAGCACCAGCATGCCCGAGCGGGTGTACTCGGGATCGAGCCCGGTGTGTTCGAGAAGTTCGGGGGCGAGGGAGGCCCACAGACGTCGGCTCCAGGCGGCCAGGCGGTTCACCGCCGGAGGGTAACGCCAGGGGTGGAGGGGAGAGAGGATGCCACCACCGGCCCACGAGGACTCGCGCCCGGCAACGGAGCGATCAATCAGCATGACCGTCGCCCCGCGGAGCCTCAGTTCACGAGCCGTAAGGAGGCCGATGAGCCCCCCGCCTACCACGATACAGTCAACCAACAACGGTCCTCCTCTTTCCCGAACCCGATGCCACGATCCGGAGTTCCGTCCTGGTTCCCCGGCCTGAGGCGCGCCTATTGTAGCAGGAGGAGGGTTGGGCGCCATGATGGCCCGGCCGGAGGCCGGCTCGACATCCTCCACGCCGGTCCGGCTCCAGCGCCACCCCATACGCCGACCGTCGCAGAGATGGATCGTCGGGAGCAACCTTCCGCGGAACAGCGGCGGAAGGCGGCGGCATCATCCCCTTTCGCGCCCTGGCCACGGCCCACTTCGCCCACCACCCCTCCCTTTCTGGCGGCCCGGCGTTTCCGGCCGAACGGCAGCAGGAATCCTCGCCCGTGCCCTCGATCGCCGAGAGACGTTCAGGAATGATTCTCGTTCTCGGCATCATTAAAGTTTGGGTGCTCCAGTCCGATATCTTTTCATACCGGTTCCAACCACCAACAGGACATGGAGACAATACCAAGATGAACGGAAAGAGAATCCTCCCCCTCATCCTCTGCATCGGCCTGATTCTGCCCTCACTCCCTGTCTTTGCGGAGCTTCAGATGGGCGTATTTCCGAGGCGGCCGGTGGCAAAGACGCACAAGATGTTCAAGCCCCTCGCCGAGAAACTCTCCCAGGAGCTGGGCGAGCCGGTCAAACTGGTCGTCGCCAAGGATTTCAAGGCATTCTGGAAGGGGGTCCAGAACCGCCAGTACGACATCGTTCACTACAACCAGTACCACTATCTGCTCAGCCACAAGAACCAGGGCTACCGCGTGATCGCAGTGAATGAGGAGTTCGGCTCGAGTCGTATCGCCGGATCCCTCTCGGTGCGCACCGACGCGGGAATCGCCAAGGTGGAGGATCTGCGAGGCAAGACCATTCTCTTCGGCGGCGGCAAGAAGGCGATGGGCAGTTTCATCGCCCCTACGGCCATTCTCAAGAAGGCGGGACTCGAGGCGGGCAAGGACTACACCGTGCGTTTCGCCAAGAATCCGCCGAGCGCGGTGATCGGCGTCTTCAACAAGGCGGCCGATGCCGCCGGCTCGGGCAATGTGATCCTCAAGATCAAGGGTGTTCAGAAGAAGATCGATGTGGGCCAGATGCAGATGATCGCCGAGAGCGACGAATTCATCCATCTGCCCTGGGCCGTCAAGGGTGACATGGCCGAGGAGAAGGTGGAACGCATCCGCTCGATCATGATCTCCCTGAAAGGATCGGACGACGCGGTGCTCAAGTCCGCCGGGGTCACCAATTTCGTGAAGGCGGTCGATGGCGATTTCGACAAGGTCCGGGAGATCGTCGAGTTCGTGACCGGCGAGGCGCTGTGATCGAACCTCTCACGCCCCTCATGGAGTCTCTCCCAAGAGGAATCGCAAGATGAAGACACTTTCGAAGCTCGGCCTGATGGCCAAGGTGCTGCCTCCCATTCTGGTGGGTACGGTGGTGGTATTGATGGCGGGTGCGATCCTGATCATCGAGGGGGTGCGCGGCACCTCCGATCTGCAGATCGAGACTGCCCGTGCGGCACTCCTCACCGAACAGAAGATCGCCAGCGACAACCAGCTCGAGGCCCTCACTTCCAAGGCCGACAGCCTTGGACGCTTCATGTCCCTGACGGCGCCCGATCTCATCATGTCCTATGACTTCATGGCCCTGAAGGAGTACCAGAACATCGTCGCGCGGGACGAGGACGTGGCCTATGCAGCCTACCTCAAGCCGGATGGAACCCCCTTGACCGATTTCGAGAAGGGCGGCGACGGCCAGGTCACCGAGCATCGCTACCCGGTCGAATCGGACGGCGACCTGCTCGGCTACGTGTTGCTCGGAATGAATCACACCCGGGTCGATCAGGAGATCGCCGCCAGCAACCGCAGGATCGGCGAGGCGATCGACCAAGTGATGGAGAATGCTCACAATTCGACCGACTCCTTCATCACCATCATGGCACTGGACGTGATCGGTGTGCTGCTGGTCATCAGCTTCGTCACTTTCGTCATGCTGCGGAAACTGGTGACCGATCCGTTACGGGACACCACCGCCCTCATGGAGGAACTCGCCGCGGGCAACGGAGACCTGACCCGTCGCCTTCCCGTTCCCAACGATGACGAGATCAGTCGTCTCTGTGCAGCCGTCAACGCCTTCATCACCCGGCTGCAGGAGATGGTGGGGCGTATCGCCTCGGAGGTCGACACCCTGGCCGAGGAGGCGCAGGCGCTGCGCCGGGCCGGTGGCGATCTCTCCAGTCACTCCGAGACCCAGCGGGCGGAGACCACCCGGGTGGCCACTTCCATGAACGAGATGACCGCCACGGTGCAGGAGGTGGCGCGCAACGCGGACAGCGCGGCCGAGTCGACCCGCGAGGCGGAAGAGCAGGCCCGCGAAGGGAAGCGGATGGTGGCGGAGACCTCGGGCTCGATCCAGGACCTCGCCAACGAGATAGAGAACGCGGCCAACGTGATCGACGAGGTGGAGAACGACAGCTCCGACATCGGCGGCGTCCTCGACGTCATTCGCGGGATCGCCGAACAGACCAATCTCCTCGCCCTCAACGCCGCGATCGAGGCGGCCCGGGCGGGTGAGCAGGGACGAGGCTTCGCCGTGGTGGCCGACGAGGTGCGGATGCTGGCGAGCCGCACCCAGACCTCCACCCAGGAGATCCAGTCGATGATCGAGAAGCTGCAGAGCCGCACCAGCCAGGCGGTGACGGTCATGCAGCAGAGTACCGACAAGACCCGCCAGACGGTGGCGATGGCCAAACAGGCCGGCGACGCCCTGGAGAAGATCGCCCGGGCAGTGACCACCATCAACGAGATGAATACCCAGATCGCCACCGCGGCGAGGGAGCAGAGCCTGGTGGCCGAAGAGATCAACCAGAACATCGACACCATCAACAACATCAGCGAAGGCACCGCGGCCAGCGCCCAGCAGACCGCCGTATCCAGCGATCGGCTGGCACAGGTAGCCGCCGAGTTGCAGGGGCTGGTGGGCGTCTTCCGCATCTGACCGATCCGCGCTGCAGGGAGAGGCCTGTTATTAACCCGGCAAGGGTTTACATTACATTCAGCCACAGCCAGCGCTTTCACAGCGAGGCGGACAGGCGCCGCCGCAGTCATTCTGCGGCAAGCCTGGCCAACATGGCTGTGGGAGCGCTGG
>JALTLT010000140.1 GCA_027001815.1 Gammaproteobacteria bacterium
CACCAGACGCGTGCCCACCCCCCCCTTCTGATCACGGATGCTCTCCAGCGCCGCGGCGAAGACGGGCTGGCGCGCCCGGTAGACCTGATCGGGGTCACTACCGACGCTGTTGACGTTGGCAAGATTGCTGGCCACGGTATTGAGCCGCACCGACTGGGCACTCATGCCGCTGCCGGCGATGTCGAAGATGCTGAACATGGGCATCGCTCACTCTCCCCGAATGGCGGTCATCAGACCCTTGAACTTGCCACCCAGAAAACGCAGGGTCGCCTGGTAACGGACCGCGTTCTCGCCGTAGGCGGCCTGTTCCAGGCTCGGATCCACGGTGTTGCCGTCGAGCGAGGGCTGGGTGGGCACGCGGTACTTGAGCGCCTCCCCGAAGGGCGTGGCGGCGAGTGTGGAGAGGTGAGCGGGGTCGGTGGCACGCATCGGCAGCCGTTCACGCTCTCCCTCGAGGATCTGCCGGAAGTCGATATCCCGCGCCTTGTAGCCGGGAGTGTCGGCGTTGGCCAGATTGCCGGCGATCACCTCCGCCCGGTAACTGCGCACACGGAGTGCCAGTTCGTGATTGCCGAGCACGGGCTGAAAGTCGATGGGCATGGTCGGAGTTCCCTGCTTGATTGCGATTCGATCGTGCCAATCTCGAAGGCAAGGGCCGTGCCATCCCTGATCGATCGTTACTTTTCAACAGGTTGGCACATTCCCGGCGAGAGGCGAGGATAAGGGGCGGCAAGGGCTGACCGCATGGCGGCAATGGAGGCGGCCGAGGCGGCAAAGGTGGGACGGAGCACCGCCGTTTCGGGAAACGGCGGCGGCCCGGGGCAAGGGGACAAGAGGCGGCTCGATCGGCCCTTCCCGGGCCACGGGAGAGTCAATCCCCGAGACGGTAGAGCACTCCGCTGCCGTAACGGATCATGGTGAGACGGTCGGAGAGACCGCTGATCGACTCGGAGCCGCCCATGATCAGGTAGCCACCGGGGTTGAGACTCTTCACCATGCGGGAGAGGATGTCGCGTTTCGAGTCGGCGGAGAAGTAGATGAGCACGTTGCGGCAGAAGATGACGTCGAACCGGCCCAGCAGACCGTAACTCTCCAGCAGGTTGAGGGAGCGAAACTGGATCCGCTGGCGGAGTTCCGGAATCACCTGCCACCCCTCTTCCACCTGCCGGAAATAGCGTCGACGGCGTTCGGGCGTCAGCCCGCGGGCCATGGCGAGATCGTCATAGATCCCCTTGCCGGCCTGCATCAGCACCTCGGTGGAGATGTCGGTGGCGACGATCTGCGGCCAGCCGGCGAGGCGGCCGGGGTTGGCCTGCTGGAACTCGTGGATGGTGATGGCGATGGAGTAGGGCTCCTGCCCCGTGGAGCAGGCCGCCGACCAGATCCGCAGGGTCCTGCGGCCGGAGGCCAGCTCCGGGAGGATGTGTTCCTTGAGCGCCTGGTAGGGGTGATTGTCACGAAACCAGGAAGTCTCGTTGGTGGTCATGGCATCCACCACCCGTTCCCGCAGACGCCGGTTGACTCCCTTCGTCAGGGCGCCCACCAGTTGGGAGAACTCCTTGAACCCCTCCTCCTGCAGTACCTTGCCCAGCCGGCTGCTCACCAGGTACTGTTTCGAGTCACCGAGCACGATGCCGGACGACTCCTCCAGAAAGCGGCAGAAGGCCTGGTAGTCCTCCGGCGAGATACGGCTGGCGCCGGCCGAAGCCTCTCCCCGGGGGGCGAGCCCCAGCGCCGTCCTTGATGTGCTCATGGTTCTCCCTTTTTCACGAGAGGCCTGGCAGACGGGGGCAGGTCGTCACGCAGCCGCCTCTCCGTGATCCTCATGGGTATGTCCCATCGCCTTGAGGACCGCCGAAGCCAGTTCGTCCGGATCGAACTTGGGAATGAAGATGTCGGCACCCACCTTCTGCACCATGGCGTTGTTGAACACTCCGCTGAGAGAGGTGTGGAGCATGATGTAGAGGTGCTGCAGTCGAGGATCGGAGCGCACCTGGGTGGTGAACATGTAGCCGTCCATCTCGGGCATCTCGATGTCCGAGATGACCATCGCCACCTTCTGCGCCACCGGCCCCTCGTCGGCCCACGCCTTCAGGATCTCGAGTGCCCGGCGGCCGTTCTCCGCCAGGGTGCAGGTGTACCCCAGTTGCTCCAGGGTCCGTTTCACCTGGTTTCGGGCAACGCTGGAGTCGTCGGCCACCAGGATATGGCGCACCTCGGCCACCTCGGCATCGGCCTCCTCGATAATCTCCTCCGAGATGTCCTCTTCGGCTCCGGCCACCTCCGAGAGCACCTTCTCCACGTCGATGATCTCGATCAGCTCGTCGTCCACCCGGGTGACTGCGGTGAGGTAGCTGCGGTTGCCCGCCCCCTTGGGTGGAGGAAGGATCTCCTCCCAGTTCATGTTGACGATCCGGTCCACGGCGCTCACCACGAACCCCTGCACCTTGCGGTTGTATTCGGTGATGATCACGTAGGAATCTTCCAGATTGGTGACCGGCGACCGGCCGACGGCCGCAGCGAGATCCATGACCGAAATGGTGCGACCGCGCATGTTGGCGATGCCACACACCACCGGATGCGCGTTGGGGATCCGGGTCAGCTTGGGAAACTGGATCACCTCCTGCACCTTGAAGACATTGATGCCGAAGCGCTGGCGCCCCCCAAGATGGAACAGCAGCAGTTCCAGACGATTGTGCCCCGCCAGGCGGGTTCGCTGATCGACACTGTCCAACACTCCGGCCATGTTTCTCTCCTCACTCTTCACTGTTCTGTTCTCCCCGGCCCGGCCTCCCCTTCCCGAGACAGGCCAGCGGGGGATACCGCACTCCGAATGATCGGTTTACCGCACGTTTCATCGAACTGTTCACTGCCCTTATCGTCCGCCCCATCCGATTCTTGAACCCGTGGATCGGGTGAGAACGGTACATCCCTTGCATGTTTTTCGCCGTACCGTCACCGCGAGCGTCAACAAATCGACACCATGAAACCGATACGCCACCTGACCCTGCTCCTCCTCATCTGCCCCTCCCTGTGGGCGGCCGATCGGACCGTACCTCTCCAGTCGAGGGAGGAGATCCGGGAGACGGCACGGGAGTTTCTGCTCCGGGAGGCATCCTCTCTTCAAGGGGGGGAGGTGCAGGTGGAAACCTCCCCCATCGACCGCCGACTCCGCCTCCGCCGGTGTGACCGTCCCCTGGAAGCCTTCCTCCCGAGGGGAGGGCGCCTGATCGGCGCCACCTCGGTGGGGGTGCGCTGCGGTGGCTCCACACCCTGGACCCTCTACGTCCGCGCCCAGGTGAGGGCGTGGGGCGAAGTGGCGGTGGCGCGCCGCCCCCTCAAGCGGGGGGACCGGATCCGGGCCGAAGATCTCACCCTCGTCCGCAAGGACCTCTCCCGGCTTCCCGACAGCGTATTCCGCGACCCGGCGAGTGCCGTCGACCTGATGGTCCGGCGGGACATCCCCGCGGGGGCCGTGCTCGACCTCACCCAGCTCGAAAAGGCCCGCCTGGTCCGACGTGGGGAACAGGTCACCCTCGTCGCCCGCACGGGAGGCATCGAGGTCCGGATGCAGGGGACGGCACTGAGGGACGCGGCCCGCGACGAAACGGTCCAGGTCCGCAACACCCGCTCGAAGAGGATCGTCGAAGGGAGGGTGGTGGACTTCGGTCTGGTGGAGGTGGGTCGGTGACGAAGATGTGACGAAAAACACATTACGGATAAAATAGTTGCTAAAGTTTTTCGCCCCGATGCCGATATTTTGACCACGAGACGTACCCAATAACACAACAAGGTGAGCAGAATGGTCATTGAAATCAACAAGTTTGGTGGTTCTCCGGCTATTGGGGTCAATGAGCAGCAGCAGGCACAGGGCATCAACGCCGACAAGGGCGGCCACCCGCCTGCGGGAGAACCCGCCGGTACTGCCGACAAGGTGAGCCTCACTTCGTCGGCACAGCGGCTGCAGGAGCTGGAGGCCCGCGTTCGGGCCATGCCGGCGGCCGATGCGGAACGGATCGAAGAGACACGCATGCGTCTCGACAACGGTACCTACACCGTTCGCCCCGGTGTAGTGGCGGAGAAAGTGATCGAGATGGACTCGGTCCTGCCCAACACCTGATACCGAGGAGCACCTCATGACACCGGAACAGTGCCGTGGCGAGCTGACCGAGATCTTCGACCAGGAGCAGCGTCTCGTCGACGAACTGCTGGCGGAACTGGACCGGGAACAGCGCGCCATCGGCCGCGACCCCGAGGCCATGAGCCGATGCGCCACCGCCAAGCAGCGGCTGGTGAACGACCTGGAGGCGCTGAACCGGCGCTGCAACCGCCTGCTGGCGGAGAGGGGCCACACCACTGACCGACAGGGCATGGAGGCCCTGCTCGGCTGGTGCGACCCGACAGGTCACCTGCGGGAGAGCTGGGAGAGACTGCTCACCTCTCTCGACGAGGGGAGGCGCCGCAACCTCTCCAACGGCATGACCCTCGAAGGCCATTTCCACCAGACGCGACAGGCCCTGGCGATCCTCGCCGGGCGTCCCGGCGAGGTGGAGACCTACGCCCCGGACGGCCGTCCCGGCGGCCTGGGTGGCGGTCGCAACCTGGGCACCGCCTGAACCGACCCCGCCACTTCCGGCAGGGAGTGGAAGGCGGACCCCGACCCCTCGGCGGGCATCGCGGCCCGGCACCGTTCGGACCCCGCCCTTCCTCCCCTCCGTCCCCGTTCCCATCCCCTCACCCCGCTGGTATAATTGTCCTTTAACAGGATGTTGAAAAAGGCCATCCTGGCCTTTTTCAACGCCGGAAGCCGAAAATGCGATTTCCGGCTTCCTCACGTTTTCGATGACTTGCCGTCATTGAAAACGGCGGTGCATCCATGCACCGCGGCACAGGCTGCCGAAAAACGGTGTTTTTCAACAGCCTGTTAACCGGGGCCGTAGCTCAGCTGGGAGAGCGTCGCGTTCGCAATGCGAAGGTCGGGAGTTCGATCCTCCTCGGCTCCACCAGATTTCCCTGCCCCTGCCCCCCCGCTTCCCGGCACGGACGGCGGGCAGGCGATCCCCCCACGATCCAGAAACACAACAACAGGAAACGAACGTCATGGGATTCCTCTCCGGCAAGAAAGCCCTCATCGTCGGTCTCGCCAGCAACCGCTCCATCGCGTGGGGCATAGCCCAGGCCATGAAGCGCGAAGGCGCCGATCTGGCATTCACCTACCAGAACGACAAGCTCAGGGGGCGGGTGGAGAAGATGGCCGCCGACCTGGACTCGGAGATCGTTCTGCCCCTCGACGTGGGCAGCGACGAGCAGATCGACGCCGTCTTCGAAAACCTCGACAACTACTGGGATCACCTGGACGTGATCGTCCATTCGGTCGCCTACGCCCCCAAGGAGGCGCTCGAGGGCGACTTTCTCGAGGGGATCACCCGCGAGAACTTCGGCATCGCCCACGACATCAGCTCCTACAGCTTCGCCGCGCTGGCCAAGGCGGGCCGCAACATGATGCAGGGGCGCAACGGTTCCCTCCTCACCCTCAGCTACCTGGGCGCCGTGCGCGCGGTGCCCAACTACAACCTGATGGGCCTGGCCAAGGCGAGCCTGGAGGCCAACGTCCGCTACCTGGCCAGCACCCTCGGCCCGGAAGGGATCCGGGTCAACGCCATCTCCGCCGGCCCCATCCGCACCCTGGCCGCCTCGGGCATCAGCAACTTCCGCAAGATGCTCGACCAGTTCGCCAAAGTGGCGCCGCTGCGCCGCAATGTCACCATCGAGGAGGTGGGCAACGCAGCCGCCTTCCTCTGCTCCGATCTCGCCTCCGGCGTCACAGGAGAGATCATGTACGTGGACGGTGGCTACAGCACCATCGGCCTGCCCACCGGAGACTGATCCCGCGACACCCCCCCGGCGCTGCTCCTCCTTAAAACAGGATGTTGAAAAAGGCCATCCTGGCCTTTTTCAACGCCGGAAGCCGAAAATGCGATTTCCGGCTTCCTCACGTTTTCAATGACTTGGCGTCATTGAAAACGGCGGTGCATCCCTGCACCGCGGCACAGGCTGCAGAAAAACGGAGTTTTTCAACAGCCTGTTAAACAGGATGTTGAAAAAGGCCATCCTGGCCTTTTTCAACGCCGGAAGCCGAAAATGCGATTTCCGGCTTCCTCCCCTCCCTCCCCC
>JALTLT010000141.1 GCA_027001815.1 Gammaproteobacteria bacterium
AGGGTCGAGGGCTGACCGACGAAGAACATCTTGCTGGTATCCCCGTGATAGCCCTCCTTGATGACCGTGATGTCGATGTTGACGATGTCCCCCTCCTTCAGCTTCCTGTTTCCGGGGATGCCGTGGCACACCTGCTGGTTGACCGAGGTGCAGATGGAGCGGGGGAAGCCGCGGTAGTTGAGGGGGGCGGGGATCGCCTTCTGCACATCGACAATGTAGTCGTGACAGATGCGGTCCAGCTCGTCGGTGGTGACCCCCGGTTTCACGTGGGGCTCGATCATCTCCAGCACCTCGGCCGCCAGCCTGCCGGCAATGCGCATCTTCTCGATCTCTTCTGGGGTCTTGATGGTGACCGGCATGGAGTCCTCTCTCCCGGGATTGCCTGCGCGACCGCCAGCCGGTCGATCCCGGATGGCGAATCTCTGCCGCTTCAACGAGTTGCCGGGTATTCGCGGTATCTTTGGGGGGTGGCCCGGAACGGCACTGCGCGGGGTGGTTCGTTGTCGTGAAAGACGGATTATGGTATAAAGCGCGCGCCCGTCAAGCAAATCCGGCGGGCGACGGGGGTCCCGTCAGGCGGGGCTCCCGATCGACGACCGGCACGCGGCACGCCGCGGCCGGAATCCACACACGTGCCGTCACATGCGGTGGGGTGCCCCCAGGGGGTCTCCGCATGGGGCACGTGGAGGCCCAACCCTACAGGAGTCCTGCCGGCCGGTGGTGGCGGGCGAGGGGCGGCATGTGCCGTCTCCACGTCATCTCCCCCTGTCGTCCGCGGCTCCTGGTCACAGGAGAATCGACCATGGCGGAAGTGACCATGCGCCAGATGCTTGAGGCTGGCGTCCATTTCGGGCATCAGACCCGCAACTGGAACCCCAAGATGGCCCCCTACATCTTCGGGGAGCGTTCCAAGATCCATATCATCAATCTCGAGAAGACCCTTCCTCTCTACAAGGATGCGCTCAACTTCGTCGGCAAGCTCGCCTCCAACGGCGGCCGCATCCTCTTCGTCGGCACCAAGCGGGCGGCCCGCAACACCATCCGCGAGGAGGCGAGCCGATGCGGCATGCCTTATGTCAACCACCGCTGGCTGGGTGGCATGCTGACCAACTTCAAGACCGTCAAGCAGTCCATCAAGCGCCTGAAGGATCTGGAGGCGATGGAGGCCGACGGCAGCTTCGACAAGCTCTCCAAGAAGGAGGTGCTGATGCTGCGCCGCGAGATGGAGAAGCTGGAGCGCTCGATCGGCGGCATCAAGGATATGCCCAGCCTGCCGGATGCCCTGTTCATCATCGACACCGGTTACGAGAACATCGCGGTCAGCGAGGCGAACAAGCTCGGTATCCCCGTGGTGGGCGTGGTGGATACCAACAACTCCCCTGATCCCATCGACTACATCATCCCGGGCAACGACGACGCCATTCGCGCCATCCAGCTCTACACCCGCGGCATCGCCGACGCCGTTCTGGAGGGCAAGGCTGCGGCCCAGCACGCGGCGCCCCAGACCGCCGACGACTTCATCGAAATGGACGAGAAGGTGGAGGCCGCTCCCGCTGGAGAGGCATCCGCCGCCGGCGCTGCCGAGGCAGCCGAGTAAGAGACCCGGTTCCGGCGAGGGGAGGGGTGGCCGGGAGGCCGCCCCTCCGCCGTCGTTCCCCATTTCTGTTTCACGTTTCGAGAAAATCCGAGGATCGATGACAATGGCGATTACTGCTGCAATGGTGAAGGAACTGCGCGAACGCACCGGCGCGGGCATGATGGAGTGCAAGAAGGCGCTGGTGGAGACCGGTGGCGATATCGAGGCCGCCATCGAGCACATGCGCAAGGCCGGCCTGGCCAAGGCCGACAAGAAGGCGGGCCGGGTGGCGGCCGAGGGGGTCATCGCCATCGCCCTGAGCGACGATGGCAGGAAGGTGGCGCTGGTGGAGGTCAACTCCGAGACCGATTTCGTCGCCAAGGGTGACGAGTTCCGCGACTTCGCCCAGAAGGTGGCGCAGCGTGCCCTCGACGAGGCCCCGGCGGACGTGGAGGCGCTCGGCAAGCTGCCCATGGGGGATGGCGACGAGCGTGACATCAACACCGCCCGCCAGGAGATGGTCACCAAGATCGGCGAGAACATCCAGATTCGCCGCATGGTGAGGGCCGAGACCGACGGCCTCTTCGGCACCTACATCCACGGGGGACGCATCGGCGTGGCCGTGGAGCTCAAGGGTGGGGACACCGAGCTGGCCCGTGATCTGGCCATGCACGTGGCTGCCAACAAGCCCCTCTGCGTCAAGGCCGACGACGTCCCCGCCGAGGTGCTGGAGAAGGAGCGCGAGATATTCACCGCCCAGGCGAAGGAGAGCGGCAAGCCCGACAACATCATCGAGAAGATGGTGGAGGGGCGGATCCGCAAGTACCTGCAGGAGATCACCCTGCTCGGTCAGGAGTTCGTCAAGGATCCCGATCTGACCGTGGCCAAGCTCCTGGAGCAGAAGGGTGCCGAGGTGGTCGGTTTCCACCGCCTCGAGGTGGGCGAAGGGATCGAGAAGAAGAGCGAGAACTTCGCCGACGAGGTGATGGCCCAGGTCCGCGGCGACTGATGGGTGGAGGCCTGCCGCCGGTGGCCGGCCGGCGGCAGGCCTCTCTTTCTGGCAGGGCATCGAAAAGGCTCCTCCACCGGTTTTTTCGGCTGCGGAGCGGAAGAGGAGGCGGTTCGCCGTTCCCTCGCCTTTTCAGTGAGTTGCCGTCATCGAAAATGGCGGTGCATCCCTGCCTCGCATGCAGGTTGCCGAAAAACGGTGTTTTTCGGCAACCCGTCCGGCCGATGGTGGCTTTTCCGTCGGCTGCCCGAGTAGAATAGGCCCTCGTCCCCGCTGTGGGGCGCCTTCCCGTAACGCGCCGACCGCCTGGGGTAATCGATAATTCTGACAAGAAGGCCGCCAGATGCCCGAAGATACCAGCAAATACAAGCGAATCCTCCTCAAATTGAGTGGCGAGGTGCTGATGGGGGAGGAGAGTTACGGGATCGATCCCTCCGTGATCGGCCGGATCGCCGACGAGATCGTGGAGGTGACCCGTCTCGGGGTCCAGGTGGGGCTGGTGATCGGTGGTGGCAACATCTTCCGCGGTGCGGGGCTGGTGGCCAGCGGCATTCAGCGGGTGACAGGCGATCACATGGGGATGCTCGCCACGGTGATGAATGCCCTGGCGATGCAGGACACCCTGGGCAAACGGGGGGTGGAGGCGCGGGTCATGTCCGCCTTCGCCATCCAGGGGGTGTGTGAAGGGTTCGACCACCTGGAGGCCATCCGCCACCTGGAGGCGGGCCGGGTGGTGCTGTTCGCGGCCGGTACCGGCAACCCCTTCTTCACCACCGATTCCGCCGCAAGCCTGCGCGCCATCGAGATCGGTGCGGACGCCCTGCTCAAGGCCACCAAGGTGGACGGGGTCTACAGCGACGATCCGGTCAGGAACCCGGACGCGGTGCGTTACGAGCGGCTCACCTACGACGAGGTGATCTCCCGCGGTCTGGGGGTGATGGACATCACCGCCGTGGTGCTCTGTCGTGATCACCACATGCCGCTCAAGGTGTTCAGCATCAACAATTCCGGTGACCTGGTGCGGATGATGAAGGACGACCGGGTCGGGACTACAGTGGAGCGGGGGGAGAGATGATCGACGAGATACTGAAGGACGCGGCGAGCCGCATGGCGAAGAGCGTCGAGGCGGTACACGGCGAGTTCGACAAGATCCGTACCGGCCGCGCCCATACCAGCCTGCTGGATCACATCACCGTCTCCTACTACGGCAGCGAGGTGCCCCTCAACCAGGTCGCCAACGTCACCGTGGAGGATTCGCGTACCCTCGCCATCACGCCGTGGGAGAAGAGCATGGTCCCGGTGGTGGAGAAGGCGATCATGACCTCGGACCTCGGGCTCAATCCCTCCACCGCCGGCTCGGTCATCCGCGTGCCGCTGCCGCCTCTCACCGAGGAGCGGCGCCGCGATCTGGTGCGGATCGTCCGCCAGGAGGCGGAGCAGGGGCGGGTAGCGGTGCGAAACATCCGGCGTGACGCCAACAACGACCTCAAGGAGCTTCTCAAGGAGAAGGAGATCTCCGAGGACGACGAGCGCCGGGCCCAGGAACAGATCCAGAAGCTCACCGACAGATACGTCGCCGAGATCGACAAGCTCCTGGCGGGCAAGGAAGCGGAGCTGATGGAGGTCTGAGGCCTGCTCCGTCGCGCCTCCTCCCTTCCCCATGAGCCAGTTGCCCCGACACGTCGCCATCATCATGGACGGCAATGGCCGTTGGGCGCAGCGACGCCGTCTGCCTCGAACCGCCGGCCACAAGGCCGGCGTCAACGCCACCCGCGAGGTGGTGGAGGCGTGCGGACGGCTCGGTATCGAGGCGCTCACCCTGTTTGCCTTCAGCAGCGAGAACTGGCGCCGTCCCCGCGAAGAGGTGGGGATGCTGATGGAACTCTTCGTCTCGACCCTGCGCGGGGAGGTGAAGCGCCTCGACGCCAACCGGGTGCGGCTGCGTTTCATCGGCGAGCGGGGGGCCTTCTCGGCCCGTCTGCGGAGACAGATCGAGGAGGCCGAGGCGATCACCGCCGACAACGAGGGGCTGCGCCTCAACATCGCCGCCAACTACGGGGGGCGCTGGGATATCGCCAACGCCGCCCGGCGCATCGCCGAGCGGGTGGCCGCAGGAGAGATGACCCCGGAGGAGGTGGAGCCGGAACGGTTCGCCGCTTTCCTCTGCCTGGCCGACCTCCCCGAGCCGGACCTCTTCATCCGTACCGGTGGCGAGCAGCGCATCAGCAACTTCCTCCTCTGGCAGCTCGCCTACACTGAACTCTGGTTCACCGAGGTCCTCTGGCCCGATTTCGGCTCCGCACAACTGGAAGAGGCGCTGGAGGCCTTCGCCACGCGGCAGCGCCGCTTCGGCCTCACCGGCGAGCAGGTGCGAGGCAATGGCTGAGATGCCCTGGCGGCGGATTCTCACTGCACTGCTCCTGGCACCCGCCGCCATCGCCCTCATTCTGGTGGCGCCGTCGCCGATCGTCTGGGGTGCCTTCTCCCTGCTGATGCTGGTGGGCGCCTGGGAGTGGGCCCGGCTGGCCGGTGTTCGCGTGGCGGCCGGTCGCGGCGCGCACGTGGCGATCACCCTCCTGGCGATGATCCTGATCGCCCGGGGGGGGGAGGGGTGGCCGCAGCTCGCCTATGGCGTGGCGGTGGCCGGCATCCTCTGGTGGGGGCTGGCCCTGCTGCTGGTGATGCGTGGCCCCCTCGGCAACACGCCCTCGCCGCGTCCCTCCTCCCTCAAGCTGCTGGCCGGCCACCTGGTGCTCCTCCCCTGCTGGTACTCCCTGCTGGCGCTCCACGACCGGAGCGAGAACGGCCCCACCCTGGTGCTCTATATCGTGGCTCTCATGTGGGTGGTGGACAGCGGTGCCTATTTCGCCGGCCGGCGCTGGGGGCGTCGCAAGCTGGCGCCCAGGGTGAGCCCGGGCAAGACCTGGGAGGGGGTCGGGGGGGCGCTGGTCGCCGCCGCCCTCTACGCCCTCCTTCTCGGCGAGGTGGTCCTGCCCGGCCAGGCAGGCATCCTGCTGCTTCTCTCGCTCCTGCTGGTGCCGGTCTCCATCGTCGGCGACCTGCTGGTGAGCGTGATGAAGCGGGAGGCGGGAGTGAAGGACACCGGTACCCTCTTCCCCGGTCACGGCGGTCTCCTCGACCGCTTCGACAGTCTCACCGCCTCGGCGCCCTTCTTCTACGCCGGTCTCCACAGCCTGGAGCTGCTGCCGTGATCGGCGTCACCGTCCTTGGCTCCACCGGTTCCATCGGTGTCAGTACCCTCGATGTGCTGGCCCGCCATCCTCACCGCTATCGGGTGGTGGCACTCACCGCCCATCGTGACTGGCGGAGGATGACGGAACAGTGTCTCGCCTTCCGGCCGGAACTCGCGGTGATGGTCGACCCGCAGGCGGCGGCCGAACTGGAACGGACCCTTGCGGCGGCTGGTGTCTCCACCCGGGTGGCCGCGGGTGCCGCTGCGCTGGAGGAGGCGGCGGCGCTGCCGGAGGTGGCCAGCGTGATGGCGGCGATCGTCGGCGGGG
>JALTLT010000142.1 GCA_027001815.1 Gammaproteobacteria bacterium
GCCACGCCTCCAGCGCCCCCAGCGCCTTGCGCCCCACCGGCAAGGGGGCCAGGACGCGGGTGGTGCCGGTGGGGCGCAAGGCGCTGGGGGCGCTGGAGGCGTGGCAGAAGGTGCGGGGGGAGATGGCGGCGGAGGGGGAGCGGGCGCTCTTTGTGGGCCGTCACGGACGGCGCCTGGGGCGTGCCGGCATTCAGCAGAGGCTGGCGCTGTGGGGGGTCCGCCAGGGGGTGCCGGACCGGGTCCACCCCCACCGCCTGCGCCACTCCTTCGCCAGTCATCTGCTGGAGTCCTCCGGCGACCTCCGGGCGGTGCAGGAGCTGCTCGGCCACAGCGACATCGCCACCACCCAGATCTACACCCACCTCGACTTCCAGCATCTTGCCAGGGTCTACGATGCCGCCCATCCCCGGGCCCGGCGCAGGCGGCGCAAAGGCGATTGAATCCGCCCGCGGCGTGATACAATTCCCCCCCTTCCGGACCCTTTCCCAACACGGGAGACCCCAGTGAAACAGTTTCGTGGTACCACCATCCTGTCGGTGCGGCGCAACGGCGCCGTGGTGGTCGGCGGCGACGGCCAGGTGAGCCTCGGCGACACGGTGATGAAGGGCAACGCCCGCAAGGTGCGGCGCCTCTATCACGACCGTGTCCTGGCGGGCTTCGCCGGTGGCACCGCCGACGCCTTCACCCTCTTCGAACGCTTCGAGGGCAAGCTGGAACAGCACGGCGGCCATCTGGTGCGCGCTGCGGTGGAGATGGCCAAGGACTGGCGTACGGACCGCATGCTGCGGCGCCTGGAGGCGCTGCTGGTGGTGGCCGACCGCAACGCCTCGCTGGTCATCTCCGGCAATGGCGACGTGATCGAGCCGGAGCACGACATCATGGCGATCGGTTCCGGCGGTGCCTACGCCCAGGCGGCCGCCCGGGCGCTGCTGGAGAACACCGACCTCGGCGCGCGGGAGATCGTCGAGCGGGGGCTGCACATCGCCGCCGACATCTGTGTCTACACCAACCACCAGCTCACCATCGAGGAGCTGGCCCTCGACTGAGCGGCGCTGCCGCCTTTCCGGGAGAGAGGATTCCAACCCATGTCCCAGATGACCCCAAGGGAGATCGTCCAGGAGCTGGACAAGCACATCGTCGGCCAGGACGCCGCCAAGCGGGCGGTGGCCATCGCCCTGCGCAACCGCTGGCGGCGGATGCAGTTGCCGGAAGAGCTGCGCAACGAGATCACCCCCAAGAACATCCTCATGATCGGTCCCACCGGCGTCGGCAAGACCGAGATCGCCCGCCGCCTGGCGCGGCTGGCCAACGCCCCCTTCATCAAGGTGGAGGCGACCAAGTTCACCGAAGTGGGCTACGTGGGGCGCGACGTGGAGTCGATCATCCGCGATCTGGTGGACATCGCCATCAAGCTGACCCGTGAGGCGGCGATGGAGAAGGTGAAGCACCGGGCCGGGGATGCCGCCGAGGAGCGGGTCCTCGACGTGCTGCTGCCGGCGCCCCGCCGGCTCGACTTCTCCACCGACGAGGAGGCGGCCCACGAATCGGAGACCCGCCAGAAGCTGCGCAAGAAGCTGCGTGAGGGGGCCCTGGACGAACGGGAGATCGAGATCGAGCTGACCCAGAACGCCCTCGGCGTGGAGATCATGGCTCCCCCCGGGATGGAGGAGATGACCAGCCAGCTCCAGGGGCTGTTCCAGAACCTGGCCGGCGGCCGTACCCGCACCCGCAAGCTGCGCATCCGCGAGGCGCTGCGCCTGCTCCAGGAGGAGGAGGCCACCAAGCTGGTCAACGAGGAGGAGATCAAGCTGGAGGCGCTGCAGGCGGTGGAGCAGAACGCCATCGTCTTCATCGACGAGATCGACAAGGTGGCCAAGCGGGGCGAGCAAGGCGGTCCCGACGTCTCCCGGGAGGGGGTGCAGCGCGACCTGCTGCCGCTGGTGGAGGGGTGCACCGTGACCACCAAGCACGGCATGGTGCGTACCGACCACATCCTCTTCATCGCCTCCGGCGCCTTCCACCTGGCCAAGCCCTCCGACCTGATTCCGGAGCTGCAGGGGCGGCTGCCGATCCGGGTGGAGCTGGAGGCGCTCACCAGCGAGGACTTCGTGCGCATCCTCACCGAGCCCGATGCCTCCCTGACCGAGCAGTATGCGGCGCTGATGGCCACCGAGGGGGTCACCCTGCGCTTCACCGAGGAGGGGGTGCGGCGCATCGCCGAGGTGGCCTTCGAGGTGAACGAGCGCACCGAGAACATCGGCGCCCGGCGACTGCACACGGTGATGGAGCGGCTGCTGGAGAAGGTCTCCTTCGACGCCGCCGACCGGGGCGGCACCACCGTGGAGATCGACGCCGCCTACGTGGACGAACAGCTCGCCGATCTGGCCGCCAACGAGGATCTGAGCCGCTACATCCTCTGATCCGGCACCGGGAGGCAGGGGCGCATTTCTCCTAGCATTCTGGTAAGGTATTGCCCTTCGATCGGTCTCGACCGCGTCGGCTGTTCCCGCCGGGATCCCGATCGAAGGCGCCAGAGCCTGTCGGCCTGCAGGTCTCCTGACAGGGCGTTGAAAAAGGCCGTCCTGGCCTTTTTCAACGCCGTAAGCCGAAAATGCGATTTCCGGCTTCCTCACGTTTTCGATGACCTGGCGTCATTGAAAACGGCGGCGCATCCATGCACCGCCCACAGGCTGCCGAAAAACGGCGTTTTTCAACAGCCTGCCGATGGCAAGAACGAGGCAAGAGAGGTAACACCATGTCCGAAGCCAAACCCCTTCCCACCGAGATCCAGCTCCACAGCAAGTCGCGGGTGCTGGAGATCGCCTTCGACGACGGCAGTCGTTTCCAGCTCCCCTGCGAGTATCTGCGGGTCTTCTCCCCCTCCGCCGAGGTGCAGGGCCACGGTCCCGGCCAGGAGGTGCTCCAGGTGGGCAAGGAAAATGTTAATATCGAAAAGATCGAGCCGGTGGGCAACTACGCGGTCTGTCTCCACTTCGACGACGGCCACAACACCGGCATCTACGCCTGGGACACCCTCTACCGCCTGGGGCGGGACTACGAGCAGAACTGGGCCAACTATCTGCGCCGCCTGGAAGAGGCGGGCCACAAGCGCCGCGGCGACGCGGAAGAGAACTGAGCATTCCGGGCGGTTCCCTGCGAGTGCGCGGTACCGGGTCCCGTCGGGGGCCCTGCAAGACGGGGGAAGGGCCGTGAACAGCAAGCCAGAGCAGCCGGTCGAGGACGACGAGACCACCCATTTCGGATTCCAGCGCGTGCCCAGGGAGGAGAAGGCGCGCCGGGTCGCCGAGGTGTTCCACTCGGTGGCGGACAAGTACGACCTCATGAACGACCTGATGTCCATGGGGATCCACCGCCTCTGGAAGCGCCAGGCGATCGAGCTGGCCGGCGCCCGGCCGGGGCAGAAGGTGCTCGACCTGGCCGGCGGCACCGGCGACCTGGCGGCCCGTTTCGCCCAGATCGTCGGCCCCCGCGGCAAGGTGGTGCTGGCCGACATCAACGCCTCCATGCTGGAGCAGGGGCGGGCGCGGCTGGTGGATCGCGGCATCGTCGGCAACGTGGAGTTCGTCCAGGCCGACGCCCAGGCGCTGCCCTTTCCCGACGACGAGTTCGACCTGATCACCATAGCCTTCGGCCTGCGCAACGTCACCGACAAGGATGCCGCCCTGCGCTCCATGTTCCGGGTCCTCAAGCCGGGCGGGCGGCTGCTGGTGCTGGAGTTCTCCCAGCCCGTCGCGCCGGGCCTCAAGCCTCTCTACGACCTCTACTCCTTCAACGTCCTGCCGGTGCTGGGCCGGCTGGTCACCGGCGATGCCGACAGCTACCGCTATCTGGCCGAGTCGATCCGCATGCACCCCGACCAGGAGACCCTCAAGGGGATGATGGAGGCGGCCGGTTTCGAACGGGTGGAGTACTTCAACCTCACCGGAGGCATCGTCGCCATCCACCGGGGGTTCAAGCTGTGAAGCTCCCCGCCGCCGCCCTGGCGGCCCTGGAGACCGCCATCAACGGCGCCCTGGCCCTCGATCCCCTCACCCCGCCGCGGCTGGCAGAGCTGGCCGGCCGGGTGATCGCCGTCCAGGTGACCGATCTCGACCTCACCCTCTACCTGGTCTGTGGCCCCCTGGGAATGGAGCTGCTCGGCACCTACGAAGGGGAGCCCGACGCCACCATCCGCGGTTCCAGCCTGGCGCTGCTGGGGCAGGGGATCGGTGACCCCGACCAGGGCGCGGCGGTGATGCGTGGCGAGGTGGAGCTGCTTGGCGACACCCGCCTCGCCCAGCGCATGCAGCGCATCCTGCGGGAGATGGAGATCGACTGGGAGGGCCACCTGGCGCGTCTCACCGGCGACCTGGTGGCCCACCAGGTGGGCCGTCTGGCGCGGGCCGGGTTCGGTTGGCTGGGCGACACCCGCCGCTCGCTGGAGGCGGATCTGCGCGAGTATCTCGAAGAGGAGCTGCGACTGCTGCCGGCGGCGGCCGAGATGGAGCAGTTCCTCGAGGAGGTGGACGAGACGCGGGCCTGGGCCGACCGTCTGGAGGCGCGTCTCCGGCTGCTGGAGCAGCGCCCGGAGGCAGAAGGCGGGGCGGCGTCGTGATCAGCGTCGGCCAGCTCTTCCGCCTCATCTACATCAACCTGGTACTGGTCCGCCACGGCCTGGACGAGGTGATCCTCGCCACCCACCTCTTCCGGCCGATCCGTTTCCTCTTCTACCTGATGCCCTGGAACTGGTTCCGCCGCGCGCGGGAGCCGCGGGCGGTGCGTATCCGCCGGGTGCTGGAAGACCTGGGGCCCATCTTCGTCAAGTTCGGCCAGATCCTCTCCACCCGCGGCGATCTGCTGCCGGACGACATCGCCATCGAGCTGGCGCGGCTGCAGGACAGCGTACCCCCCTTCCCCAGCGACCAGGCGATCGCCATCATCGAGAAGGCCTACGGACAGCCCCTCTCCACCCTCTTCACCCGTTTCGAGGAGGCGCCGCTCGCCTCCGCCTCCATCGCCCAGGTCCACGGCGCGGTGCTGCCCGACGGGCGCGACGTGGTGGTCAAGGTGCTGCGCCCCGGCATCGAGCAGGTGATCCGCCGCGACCTCAGTCTGCTCTACTACCTGGCGGGGCTCGCCCAGCGCTACTGGAAGGAGGGGCGGCGGCTGCGTCCCATGGAGGTGGTGGCGGAGTTCGAGCAGGTGATCTTCGATGAGCTGGACCTGATCCGCGAGGCGGCCAACGGCACCCAGTTGCGCCGCAACTGGGAGAACTCCGACCTCCTCTACGTGCCCGAGATCTACTGGCCCTACGCCCGCACCAACGTGCTGGTGATGGAGCGTATCTACGGTCGGCCCATCTCCGACCGGGAGGGGCTGATCGCCGACGGCATCGACCTCAAGCGGCTGGCGGAGCAGGGGGTGGAGATCTTCTACACCCAGGTCTTCCGCCACAACTTCTTCCACGCCGACATGCACCCCGGCAACATTTTCGTCTCCCCCGAGGGGCAGTACATCGCCGTCGACTTCGGCATCATCGGCAGCCTCTCGGAGGAGGACCAGCGCTACCTGGCGGAGAACTTCCTCGCCTTCTTCAACCGCGACTACCGGCGGGTGGCGGAGCTGCACGTGGAGTCGGGCTGGGTACCGCGGGAGACCCGGGTGGACCAGTTCGAGTCGGCCATCCGCACCGTCTGCGAGCCCAACTTCAACAAGCCGCTCAAGGAGATCTCCTTCGGCCACGTGCTGCTGCGGCTCTTCCAGACCGCGCGGCGCTTCAACATGGAGGTGCAGCCGCAGTTGGTGCTGCTGCAGAAGACCCTGCTGAACATCGAGGGGTTGGGTCGCCAGCTCTATCCCGATCTCGACCTCTGGTCTACCGCCAAGCCCTTCCTCGAACAGTGGATGGCGGATCAGCTCGGTCCCCGCGCCTTCGTCCGCCGCATGCGCGACAACCTGCCGGTCTGGTCGGAGAAGCTGCCGGAGGTGCCGATCCTCCTCCACAGCTACCTGCGCCAGGCGGTCAAGGAGCCCCCCGGCC
>JALTLT010000143.1 GCA_027001815.1 Gammaproteobacteria bacterium
CCGAACCGCCAGGCGATCCAGAGAAACAGACCGGCGCCGCCGAAGAGCGGCACGAAGCCGCGCAGGAAGAGGCGCAGGGCCGCCTCGTCGGGGGGGATCTCTCCGCGCATGAAGGGCTCCAGCCCCAGCGTCCACGGCTGACCGAAGAGGATGAAGTGACCGAGGGTCAGATCGAAGCGGAAGATGTCCAGGACCGGAGCGAGAACGAAGAGGGCGAAGAAGCCCGCCTGGAACAGCCGCCGGGTGCGCTGCTTCGGTACCGATTCGGGAGGCGACCACTCCATCACCTCGGCACGCCGGTACCTTCCTGCCGGGTAGGGCACGCTCACACCTCTTCTCCGCGGCACCGCCCGCCCACCAGCGGATAGTGATAGTGCTTGCCGGCCATCGCCTTCGCCAGCCCCAGGGTGCCGAGCAGCACGAAGGTGGAGTGGATGGTGGTGAAGTAGAGGATCACCACCATCCAGGTGTTCGGTGCGTCGTAGCCGCCCATGGCGAGGATCACGACATTGACCACGACGATCAGCATGCCGCCCCAGATGCTGGCGCGGAAGGTCTGGTCCAGGTGACAGCGGGCGAGCGGAGGCGCCCCCTCGCGGCGACTCCACCAGAGCCAGACCAGCAGCAGAAAACCGATCCCCGGCGCCGCCAGGAGATTGACCAGAAAGAGACTCTCGGCGGCGATCGCCAGTCCCTCTCCGGCAGGCTTCGGGTGCTCAGCGGCCGAAGGTGGCATGGACGACCTCCATGAGCGCCTGTACCGTCTCCTCGTCGTCGGTGAGCGGTTCCACCAGCGCGGCGCGACAGGCGGCCAGTACATCGAAGCCGCCCTGGATGAGGGTTGCAGTATAGACCAGGAGACGGGTGCTGGCCGCCTCCTCCAGGTCGTGGTCCTTGAGACGGCGCAGGGCGGCCCCCAGGGCCACCAGGCGCCTGGCGAGGTGTTCATCGACACCGGTCTCCCGCATCAGGATCTCCCGCTCCCGCTCGGCGGTCGGGTAGGTGAAGCGCAGGGCGACGAAGCGCTGCCGCGTCGAGGGCTTCATTCCCTTCAGGAGGTTCTGGTAGCCGGGATTGTAGGAGACCACCAGCATGAAGCCGGGTGGCGCGTGGAGGGTCTCTCCGGTGCGTTCGATGGGCAGGATGCGGCGGTCGTCGGAGAGGGGGTGGAGAACGACGGTGGTGTCCTTGCGCGCCTCCACTACTTCGTCAAGATAGCAGATCCCTCCCTCGCGCACGGCCCGGGTGAGGGGGCCATCCACCCAGTAGGTGCCGCCATCGCCGATCAGGTGACGCCCCACCAGGTCGGCGGCGGTGAGATCGTCGTGGCAGGCGACGGTGAACAGGGGCAGGCCGAGGCGTGCCGCCATGTGGGCGATGAAACGGGTCTTGCCGCAACCGGTGGGACCCTTGATGAGCACCGGTAACTGGTTGCGCCAGGCGTGTTCGAAGAGTGCCACCTCGTCTCCCGAAGGGAGATAGAAGGGGGTCTCGGGGGTCTCTTCGATGGTCTGGGTTGCCTGTTCGCTCATGCCAGTCTCTCCTCGAAAGGTGTTCTGCCGGACGGGGCGGGTCAGCCGGCGCTCATGCGGTAGGCCAGCCCGATCAGCCCCGTCACCAGCAGCAGGTAGAGGGTGATGCCGATGCGCCAGAGCCCTCCGGTGCGCCTCAGGCCCATGAAGAAGTCGGCCACCATCTGGGTCTTGAGCCAGGTGGTGACCAGGATGACGGAGACGATGGCTCCGCCCTGGAGTCCCGCCTGACCGGCCGCCAGAACCGCGACGGTGAGCAGCATGAGGACGATCCAGACGGCGGTACAGGGCCTCACCCATGCGTTTTGCCGGTTGTCGGTGCCACTGGAATTCATTGTAGCGCTCCTTCTCGGTCAGCGAATGACATATATCAAGGGGAAAAGGATGATCCAGACCAGGTCCACCATGTGCCAGTAGGAGGCCCCGGTCTCGACCCCCGTGTGTTCCTGGGCGCTGTAGCCCCCACGGTGAGCCTTGAGAGCCACCGCGGCGAGGATCACCATGCCGAGGATCACGTGCATGAAGTGGAAGACGGTCATGGTCCAGTAGAACATGAAGAAGAGGTTGTACCCCAGGTCGAGCCCCTGTTCCAGCTTGTGGCCGTACTCGGTCACCTTGATCACCAGAAAGAGCGAGCCCATGCCGATGGCCGCCAGCAGCCAGCGCGTGCAGAGCGTCGCCTCCCCCTTGCGGATGGCGGCCACGGCGCGCACCACGAAGTAACTGCTGGTGATCAGTACCAGGGTGTTGAGGGCGCCGGAGAAGCGGTCCAGCAGAAGCTGGGATTCGTTGAACAGTTCCACGTGACCCACGCGGGCAAAGGCGTAGGCGACGAAGAAGACACCGAATGCGAGCAGCTCGGCGCAGATGAAGACCCAGATGGCCAGATCCCCCGGCGGGGATCGTCGGGGCGGGCTGGCGGGGGTGGTCGCTTTCATCGTTCCTCCTGTTCGTCGTCGATCCGCACTGCGCCCTGACATCCCGCCCCCACGGTGGCAGGTCGCTGCGGACTCGGATGAGGCGGCCGGTTGGGGATCCGCCGGTCGCAAAATGGAAACGGGGAGGGGTCGTCGCCGAACCCCTCCCCGCCGGTTGGCCCCTCAAGGAGGGGGATGGATCAGGCGGTCGCCTCCTCCTCGTCACCGCCGACGAAGAAGCTGGCGATGTAGACCACCAGGCCGATCAGGAAGATCACGCCGGTGATCTCACGCAGCCAGTAGAAGAGGGCGATCTTGTCCTGCACCACCATGAACGGCTCGGGATTCTCGGCGATGCGCTGCAGCCACACCTGCAGGATGCCGGCCCCCGTCAGGAACAGGGTGATGAAGACGATGGAGATGGTCATCAACCAGAAGGACCACATCTCCAGCCGCTGAGCCTTCGGGCTGTTGGCGGCGGCCCGGCCGCGCAGCAGCGGCATGGCGTAGGAGATGATGGTCAGCACCACCATCACGTAGGCCCCGTAGAAGGCCATGTGGCCATGGGCGGCGGTGATCTGGGTGCCGTGGGTGTAGTAGTTCACCGGTGCCAGGGTGTGCAGGAAGCCCCACACGCCGGCGCCCAGGAACGCCATCACCGGGGTACCCATTGCCCACAGGGTGGCCGCCTTGTTGGGGTGCTCGCGGCGACGCCGGTTGACCATGTTGAAGGCGAAGACCACCATGGCGAAGAAGGGAATGGGCTCCAGCGCCGAGAAGATGGAACCGAGCCACTGCCAGTACTCCGGAGTTCCGATCCAGTAGTAGTGGTGACCGGTGCCGATGATGCCGGTGATCAGGGTCAGGGCGATGATCACGTAGAGCCACTTCTCGATCACCTCCCGGTCGACGCCGGTCACCTTGATCAGCACGAAGGCGAGGATGGCTCCGAGGATCAGCTCCCAGACACCCTCCACCCAGAGGTGGACCACCCACCACCAGTAGTACTTGTCGAGCACCAGGTTGTCAGGCACGTAGAAGGCGAACAGGAAGAAGACCGCCAGCCCCCAGAGACCGAGCAGCAGCACCCAGGCGATGGCCGTCTTGCGACCCTTGAGAACCGTCATGGTGATGTTGAAGAGAAAACCGAGCGCCACGATGACGATGCCGATCTTGGTGATGGTCGGCTGCTCGAGGAACTCGCGTCCCATGGTGGGCAAGAGGTCGTTGCCGGTCATCTCGGCCAGCTTGGCATAGGGCACCAGCAGGTAACCGAGGATGGTGAGCGCACCGGCCACCAGGAAGATCCAGAAGAGCGCCACCGCCAGCTTGGGGCTGAACAGCTCCGTCTCGGTCTCCTCGGGGACCAGATAATAGGCGGCGCCCATGAAACCGAACAGCAGCCAGACGATGAGCAGGTTGGTGTGGACCATCCGCGCCACATTGAACGGGATCTCCGGGAAGAGGAAGTCGCCGATCACGTACTGCAGGCCGAGAATGGTTCCAAACAGGATCTGGCCCACGAAGAGGCCGATCGCAGCGATGAAATAGAGTTTCGCAACAGACTGAGATTGATACTGCATGGCGATTTCCCCCCCTTAACCCTGGATGTTCGGCGGCCAGTTCGCCGAGTTGATTTCGGAGGTGTACTTCAGGAACTCCGCGATGGCGTCCAGCTCCTCGTCGCTGAGGTTGAACTGGGGCATGCTGCGGCGTCCCGGTACCCCTTCGGCGGGCCGGCTCTTGATGAAACCGATGATTGCCTCCTTGCTGCCGAAACGCTTGTAGACGTTCCCGAGCTCGGGTGCGAAATAGGCCCCTTCGCCCAGCAGAGTGTGACAACCGATACAGTCGTTGTTTTCCCAGACCTTCTTGCCCAGAACCACCTTTTCGGTGAGATTCTGACGGTTGTCGCGATCCGGCAGTCGCCCATGGGTGTCGAAGGTGAGCGCTACGAAGAGCAGGAAGAAAAATACGGCGCCTCCATAGAATATGTTTCGCGCCATGGACTTGGTAAACGATCCACTCATGGCAACTTCCCCCTTTATTGATAAATTACAGGGCAAGCCTACGAGGGGTTGCGTATGGGGACCTTGATTTGTGTTAAAGAGCGAGTGGCGGGGTCGGAAAAGCCGCCCGCCGGCCGGCGCCTGGCAGGATGTTGGAAAAGGCCATCCTGGCATTTTTCAACGCCGGAAGCCTCAAGTGCGATTTCCGGCTTCCTCACGTGAGACGGCGGTACATCCATGCACCGCGGCACAGGCTGCCGAAAAACGGCGTTTTTCAACAGCCTGTCAGGTCAGCCGCTTTCGGCGACGGTATATGGCGAGGGCCTGCAGCAGGTTGCCGCCGAGTAGCGCCCAGGAGGCGGCGACCATCAGGCCGGCCACCGGCAGGAGGGGGGGCCAGGCCAGCGCGCCGGTGAAGGCCGCCAGGGCCGGGAGGTGGAGACGCTCCTGGAGGCGCGCCCGCTGGTCGGGGAGGAACACCTTCATGTTGGAGGCGCCGGCCGGTGCCATCTCCCTGCCCTGGCGGATCCGCGGCAGGTTGAGATGGAGCCAGAGCAGGAAGGGGACGATCTTGTAGAGCATGCCGGTGATGACGGAGCCGGTGAAGCCGACCAGGAAGAGACCCACGGAGACGCGCCACACCGCGCCCTCGAGGTGGAGTTCCCGCGGCAGGAGGGGGATCACCAGGGGCAGGAGCAGGGAGCCGACGAGGGAGATCATCCCCGTCCGCCAGAGGGAGACGGTGATGTCCCGGCGGCGCCGACGCCGCCTGGCCTGAAGCCTGAGGGTGATCAGGGCGAACAGGGTCAGCGGGCTGGTCACCACCGGCTCCACCAGCCACATCCAGCCGAGGAGCCCCCCCTCCCGATCCATCAGGACCAGGAGCGTGATCGCCGTGAGCAGGGAGATCTGGACGGGGGCCATCCAGCGCATGAACGGCTCTGGATAGGGGGGGGTGATCTGGAACATGGGGACCACCTGCCAGGCGGTGGCCGCCACCAGGATTCCCACCCAGCCGGCACCGGCCCACAGCAGGTGGAGCGGCAACGTGGCAGCAGGCAGCCCCATGCCCGTCTCCCAGCTATCCAGAAGGAGCAGGCCGATGAGAGTCACGGCGGCCACGGCGGTCACCGCCAGCCGCAGGGCCCGTATCGAATGGTTGCCGGTGTCGGCGCGGGCCAGGGCGACCATGCCGGCGGCGGCGAACAGGCCCAGCCCGCCGCCGACCAGCCCCATGGCCAGCCGCCACACCTCCCATTGCGGGAAGAGGAAGACCGAGGCCAGCAGGAGAACACCGACGGTGAGCGCCGCGTGGATCACTGTCGCCAGGGGGCCGCTGAAGGGGATCCGCCGTCCCCCCAGCACGGCCGAGAGCTGGAACAGCGCACCGACCATGGTCATGGAGAGCGTGCCGAGGGTGAAGAGGTGGACGGTGGCCAGGAGCTGGGGAGACCAGGGATTGGCCAGCGAGTGGGGGCCGGACCAGACCGCCAGGAGCGCCGCCGCCACGGCGAACCAGGGAGAGGTGACGAGAAAACGGAGGGGCGCC
>JALTLT010000144.1 GCA_027001815.1 Gammaproteobacteria bacterium
CGGGAGCGGTTGCTCATCAGGGGTGCAGTTCCACCAGGGAGTGGCCGCTCATCTCCTCCGGCTGGGGGAGATCGAGCAGGGTGAGCAGGGAGGGTGCAACGTCGGCGAGCGAGCCCCCTTCCAGCATGTCGGCAGGCCGCCCCACGTAGAGAAGGGGCACCGGGTTGCTGGTGTGCGCCGTGTGGGACTGGTTGGTCTTGTCGTCGCGCATCTTCTCGGCGTTGCCGTGATCGGCACAGATGAGCATCTCGCCACCCACCTCCTGCATGGCATCGTACAACTGGCCGAGACAGGCGTCCAGGGCCTCGATCGCCTGCACGGCGGCGTCGTAGTTGCCGGTGTGGCCCACCATGTCCGGGTTGGCGAAGTTGCAGACGATCAGATCGAACTCGCCGGAACGGATCGCCGCCATCAGCCGGCGGGTCACCTCCGGGGCGCTCATCTCGGGCTGCTGGTCGTAGGTGCTCACCTGCGGCGACGGCACCAGGATCCGCTCTTCGCCGGCAAACGGCTCCTCGCGCCCGCCGTTGAAGAAGAAGGTGACGTGGGCGTACTTCTCGGTCTCGGCGATGCGGAGCTGGCGCAGCCCCAGCTTGGAGACGTATTCGCCCAGCACGTTGCGCATCCGCTCCGGGGGAAAGGCCACCGGCACGTCGAAATCGGCACTGTACTCGGTGAGGCTGACGAAGCGCCCCAGCCGCGGCCACACCTCGCGCCGGAAACAGTCAAAATCGGGCTCGATGAAGGGGCGGGTGATCTGGCGGGCCCGGTCGGAGCGGTAGTTCATGAAGACGATCACGTCGCCCTCCTCCACCGTCACCGGCGCCTCCCCCTGCGGCACGATCACCGTGCCCTTGACGAACTCGTCGGTCTCTCCCCGCTCGTAGGCCATCTCCAGGGCGGTGAGCGGATCGGGGGCGGTCACCTCGCCACGACCCTGGGTGATGAGGTCGTAGGCGGCCTTGATGCGCGGCCAGCGGTGGTCGCGGTCCATGGCGTAGTAGCGGCCGATGAGGGTGGCGATGCGCCCCGCCCCCAGGTCGGCGAACTTGAGCTGCATCTTGCGCAGCGAGGCCTCGGCGCTCTTGGGCGGGGTGTCGCGGCCGTCCAGGAAGGCGTGCAGGTAGACCCGCTTCGCCCCACGCTTCACCGCCAGCTCGGCCATGGCGTGGATATGGTCCTCGTGGCTGTGGACACCGCCGGGGGAGAGGAGGCCGAGGATGTGGACCGCCTTGCCCGACTCGATGGCCAGATCGACCGCATCGGTGAGGGTGTGGTTGGTGAAGAAGGAACCGGTGCGGATGGCACGGCTCACGCGGGTGAACTCCTGGTAGACCACCCGGCCGGCACCGAGGTTGAGATGACCCACCTCGGAGTTGCCCATCTGGTCGCCCGGCAGGCCCACTGCCGCACCGGAGGTGCGGATGAGGGTGTGGGGATACCGGGCCCACAGCCGGTCCCAGACCGGCGTATCGGCGGCGAGAATGGCGTTGTACTGGAGCTCCTCGCTGTATCCCCAGCCATCGAAGATGATGAGTGCCACGGGCTTGGGTCGGGCTGACATCGGGTCCTGTTCCGTATCGCAGTGTGGATCGTCGCCAGGGAGCCGCGGATGGATCGGCGGGGCTCCTCGCAGGTGCGCACTCGCCGGCCGGCGGGGCTCCCCCGGCGGCAGATTGGAATGAGTCTAATATCCTACCGAAAAAACCGGATTTCCTGAAGCTCGCCGCCCGGCCGCGCTCGCCTTCGGAACCGGCACGGCGGGGCATCCGGACAACATTCACCCGGCCGGGAAGGGGCGCCGGGTCACGGCCGCGTCGGGGCGCCGCAACCCAGTGAGGGCTTCTGCCCGGGCCTTCGAATCGGTGCCGCACCGGCGCTTCCCCGAGGCCCCTGACACCCTGTTCCGCGTGGCCGGGTGAATAAATACTTCACAAAAGCCGTATTATTGTATAATGTTCTCCTAATAAAAGGTATCGGCTCGGCTCCGAAAACGGAGAGAGATCCCAGGGAGGGTCGTCGTGACACGACGGTGGGAGCCTCGCCACAAGTGCCCGAGGAAGTGGACGCCGCTCTTTCGGCGAAGGGGCATCGATCCTTTCTTCCAACCCTAACGAGTGGTACCGTAACTTGGTGTCGAAGTTGAATATCGAATCGCATCTCAATTCTTCCCTGGGCGACCACCTCATCACCCAGGACGAGGACATCGAGCGGGCCTCCCGGTCACTGAAGGCGATGTCTCATCCTCTGCGACTCAAGATCCTCTGCACCCTCGGGGAGCGGGAGGTGAGCGTGCAGGACATCGTCGACAGTGTGGGGACATCCCAGAGCAACATTTCGCAGCACCTTGCGATCCTGCGTGACAAGGGGATTCTCGATTCGCGGAAGGTCGCCAACCGGGTCTTCTACCGGGTCGGCGATCCCCGCACCCTGCGCCTGATCAGCATGATGCGCGAGGTCTTCTGCACCCACTCTTCGTGAGTCTTCCGGCCCTGGCGTCGCCCTCTCCTCCCTGCCACGAAGCGTGGCGAGGGGAGGCGAGGCGGCTCATCTCCTGACACTCGAGGTCTCCTCTCCCCCGCCATGCAACAGTTTCTCGAATTCGTCACCAACCACCCCCTCCTCTGGACCGCCTTCTTCGGCATCCTCGGCCTGCTGGTGTTCGGCGAGATCCGCGCCCGCACCCGGGCCTGGAAGGAGATCGGCCCCCTGGAGGCCACCGCCCTCATCAACCACGAGGACGCCGTGGTGCTCGACGTGCGGGAGGCGGGGGAGTACCGCAACGGCCACATCCTGAACGCCGTGCATGTGCCGCTCGGCGAGCTGCCGAGCCGGATCGAGAAATTGAAAAAGTACCAGGGCAGACCCATCATAGCCTACTGTCAGACCGGCACCCGCTCCGGAAGCGCCTGTTCGAGGCTGGAGAAGGCGGGCTTCGAGCGCATCTACAACCTGCGCGGCGGCGCGGCCGCCTGGGTGCGGGAGAACCTGCCGGTCACCCGCAAGTGAGCGGGAGTGTTCCAACGGGCGAACGACCCGGGTGAGGGAGTCCGTGTTCCCTCATCGCCGGCCGTTCGCGGCAGCCGTGGCCAGACGAGAGGCAATGCGATGAGCGAACCGATCCACGTGGTCTGTCCCCACTGCGACAGCATCAACCGCCTTCCCGCCGACAGGCCGGCGGGGGAGGCGAAATGCGGTCGCTGCCACCAGCCGCTGTTCACCGGCCACCCCCTGGCTCTCGAGGAGGGGCGGGCCGAGAAGCACATCGCTCGCAACGACATTCCGGTTCTGGTAGATTTCTGGGCCCAGTGGTGCGGGCCCTGCAAGATGATGGCCCCGGTCTTCGAACAGGCCGCGGCGCGACTCGAACCGAGGGTCCGCCTGATCAAGGTGGACACCGACCGGGCCCGCATCCTGGCCGGCCAGGCGGGCATCCGCAGCATTCCGAGCCTGCTGCTCTACCGGCGGGGACGGGAGGTGGCGCGCACGGCCGGGGCCATGGATCTGCGCACCCTGCTGGACTGGGTGGAACAGAATCTCTGACAACCGGGCGACGGTCTCCCGGACGCCCCCGCCACCACATCACGTCCCGGCGGGGAGACCGGAGACCGCCTCCGCCCATCCCTTTCATCACCGATCCGAGGTACCGACCGCATGACAGACTCACAGGAAGCCCAGGGAGCCAACCCGGCAGACGCCGCCCAGCAGCAGATCCTCCTGCACAACCTCTACCTCAAGGATGTCTCCTTCGAGTCACCCAATGCCCCGGCCATCTTCCGCGAACAGAGCGCTCCCCAGATCCAGATGAACATCGGTCTGCGCACCGAGAACCTGGAGGGCACCACCTTCGAAGTGGAGCTTTCGGTCACCGTCACCGCCAAGAGCGGCGACAAGACCGCCTTCCTGGTGGAGGTCAAGCAGGCCGGCATCTTCACCCTCAACGGCTTCCCCAAGGAGCAGGTCCCCGCCCTGCTCGGCATCTACTGTCCCACCCAGCTCTTCCCCTACGCCCGGGAAGCGGTGAGCAGCCTGGTGAATCGGGGCGGTTTCCCTCCCCTGCTGCTCGAACCGATCAACTTCGAGGCCCTCTACGCCCAGCACGTTCAGCAGCAGGCACAGGCGGCGGGGCAGAAGGCCAACTGAGCGAAACCACCGGAGAGGGCGCCGCCCCACCCGGAGGCGGGCCAAGGAGGTGATGCGGTGAACGGGAATCACACCCTTGCCATACCGGTCATCGGCGCCGGTTCCTGGGGCACCGCGCTGGCGATGCTGCTGGCGCGCAACGGCCATCGGGTTCCCCTCTGGGACCACGATCCGGAACATGTTGAACGACTCCGGGGGGAGGGGGAGAACGCCCGCTACCTGCCGGGCATCCCCCTCCCCGAGGGGATCCTCCCCACCGCCTCTCTGGAAGAGGCCCTCGAGGGGGCCGACCTGCTGCTGGTGGTGGTGCCGAGCCACGTCTTCCGTCACGTGCTGGAGTCCCTCCGCCCCCTGATGAGGCCGGATCTGCCCCTGCTGTGGGCCACCAAGGGCCTCGAGCAGGGCACCACCAAGCTGCTCCACCAGGTGGTGGCGGAGACGGTGGGCGAAGATCACCCCTGCGCCGTGATCTCGGGCCCCACCTTCGCCGGCGAGGTGGCGCGGGGAATGCCTTCGGCGGTCACGGTCGCCTCCACCGACGACGAGCTTTCGGAGCGGGTGGCGCGGGCGCTGCACAACAGCAGCTTCCGCGCCTATACCAGCGACGACGTGGTGGGGGTGGAGATCGGCGGCGCGGTCAAGAACGTGATGGCGATCGCCGCCGGCATCGCCGACGGGCTCGGTTTCGGCGCCAACGCGCGCGCCGCGCTGATCACCCGCGGGCTGGCCGAGATCCAGCGGCTCGGCCTGGCACTGGGGGCACGGCAGTCCACCTTCCTCGGTCTCGCCGGTGTGGGAGACCTGGTCCTCACCTGTACCGACGACCAGTCACGCAATCGGCGTTTCGGCCTGGCGCTGGCGCGGGGCGCCAGTGAGGAGCGGGCGCGCGAGGAGATCGGTCAGGTGGTGGAGGGGGCCGGCACCACCGAGGTGGTCCACCGGCTGGCCATGAACCTGGGGATCGAGATGCCCATCACCCGCCAGGTCTACGAGGTGCTCTACCGGGGCGGTGATCCGCGGGAGGCGGTGCAGGCGCTCTTCTCCCGGGCACTCAAGCCCGAGGAGGGTTGACGGCCCGTCAGGGCGTGGCGGGCTCGCCGCCCAGCACCAGCCGATCCCCGCCCTTGACGCGGCTCTTGCGGACCAGCCGCCACGCCTGGTCGAGCGGTTCCACGCGCACCAGCCACTCACCCTCCTGCAGGCCGTCGAAGGCGGCACGATAACGCCCCTCTCCATCCCGCGCCAGCACCACCTGGTGATCCCGCTCGGCGAGCGTGGGATGGGTCATCATCAGTTGCAGGGCAGGCGGAGGTGTGAAGGGACGGCTGCTGCTGAGCTCCAGCAGCAGCTCTCCGTCCTGCGCCGGCATCAGCAGTTCGGCGCGCAGCCCCAGCTCGACCGCCCGCCGCTCCCGCGCCAGATCCTTGTTGATGGCCAGACCCTGCTTGTAGTAGTCGTCCACCACCAGGGCATCGGGTTGGTGCATGGCGATCAGCAGGGTGGCGATCCCGGCCACCACGGTGGTGGCCGGCAGGGAGATGACGAACCAGGGCCAGAACTGGCGATACCAGGGGGTATCGTCCTCCTCGGGAAACACCATCACCGTATCACCGGGCCGATGAACCGGGTGGGCTGGGCCAGCGGCTCATCCTCTCCATCCAGGGGGGTCATTACGAACTCGATCTCGGTCACCGGCCGTTTCAGCACCACCGGATCGACCCGCACCTGCACGTCGATGGAGGCGAGTTCGCCGGGCGCCACCTCGATCTCCCCGTAACGGTTGATCAGCTCCATCTCCG
>JALTLT010000145.1 GCA_027001815.1 Gammaproteobacteria bacterium
GAGGTGGACGGTGGCCAGGAGCTGGGGAGACCAGGGATTGGCCAGCGAGTGGGGGCCGGACCAGACCGCCAGGAGCGCCGCCGCCACGGCGAACCAGGGAGAGGTGACGAGAAAACGGAGGGGCGCCCCCAGTGGTGGGGTCTCTTCCAGTCGCAGCACCGGTCAGTCCTCCCGACCGCGTGGCAGGAGACGCCCGGCCGCCGCCTGCGCCGCCCGGTCGCCGTCGCGCCAGACGAGAATCTCCCACTCGCCGTCCGGGAGGCAGCGGGAGTGCCAGGCGAAGCCCTGCTCGTCGAGGGCGGGAAACAGCAGGCACGGCTCGCGACGGTGGATCATGCGCAGGTACTGGCCGGATTCCAGGCTGCGGGCGGCCGAGATGGCCCGCATGAGGGGTTCCGGGGGGTCGAGATCGCGGGTGTCCAGAAGGAGTTCGCTCGCCATGGGGCGTCCGGACTCACGACATGGGCGCCGTTTCCCGGAACGTCGACAGCACCTCCTCCATCTCGTTGGTCTGCAGCACCTGGTCAGCCAGGGGGTAGAGGACCTGTTCCTCCTTCATGTTGTGCTGCTGGACCATCACCATGAGGGTGTCGGAGAGGTCGAGAAAGAGGTTGGCGTTGGCGGTTCCGAGCGCCTCCTCCATGTCGTCGAGGAGGGCGCGGATCTGGCTGTGTTCCGACCGCATCACGTTGGTGGGCCCGCTGTAGGCGCCGGCCTTGGCCTCGAGGAGAGGGAACAGCGCCTCCTCCTCGGAACGAAAATGGTGCTCAATGTCACGTTTCAACAGAAGGAAGTGACTTCGGGCCGCTTCCGTGTCGCCCCTCTCGGCCGCCGTTTCCGCGGCACCCAGATGTTCGTCGCAAGCTCGGTGTTCCCGCGTCAGGAAATCCTTGATGCTGTTCATCTCCGCTCAACCCCAGGTGTGGCTGTTCCGAAACATTGTGCGCGGAGGCGAACCGGTTCACCTTGATCATGGTCAATCCGTGGGGAAGACTCCGCGGCACCGCCGCACCAGGGCGGGACGACGACTGGTGCCTCGGCACCGGGATGGTGCTAGAATCCGCACCTGACTTGCTTGCGCCGGGGCGGAGAGAGATGAGCGACAACGACCAGTCACACATCGCGGAAGAGCTGCGTCGACACCACCTCTTCTCGGGGCTGGAGGAGCAACAGTTCGATCGCGTGCTGCGCAGCATGAACCGTCACGAACTCGAGGCGGGCGAGCATCTCTTCGAGCAGGCGCAGCAGGCGGATTACTTCTACCTGGTCCGGCGGGGCCGGATGAAGCTCTATCGCCTCTCCCCCGGGGGTGGCGAGAAGGTGATCGATATCGTGAATCCCGGCCAGACCTTCGCCGAGGCGATCATGTTCATGGACCGTCAGTACTACCCGGTAGCCGCCGAGGCCCTGTTGCCCACCGAGGTGCTCGCCTTCTCCAACGAGGATTTTCGTGGTGTCCTCGAGAATTCGCCCGAAGTCTGTTTCCAGCTCATGGCGGACATGAGCCGCCGCCTCCGCCGGCATCTCAACGAGATCGACGCCCTCACCCTGCAGAACGCCAGTCTCCGTTTTCTCCACTATCTCCACGACCACCTGCCGCCGGAACAGGAGGGGCCCGCGCGTCTGGAGCTGGACGCCCCAAAGAACGTCATCGCCTCGCTGCTCTCCATCCAGCCCGAGTCCTTCTCGCGAATCCTCCGTTCGCTGGGCAAGCAGGGGCTGATCCGCGTCAAGGGCAACGTCATCGAGGTGGAGGACATCAACCGCCTGCGTCAGTATCTTCTCTGAGCCATCGCACCTGCCAGGGGGCGAGGGGCACGGCGGCTTCGTCCTCCGTTCGGCACTCCGGTTGAAGCAGGTCCCGCCACCTCCCGCCGAGCGGGTCGGGCAGGGCGGCTTCCAGCCGCTCTCCCGAGAGATTGGCCAGCACCAGCAACCGCTCTCCCTCCCGTTCCCGAACCAGCGCCACGATTCGAGAATCGATCCGTTCGATTCGCTGCGGTACCTCCGGCGAGAAGAGCGGCTCCGCGGCCCGGATGCGCAGTCGCTGCAGCAGGCCGTCGAAGACGCTGCGGGTTGCCTCGTGGTGTTCCAGCAGCTCCTCCAGGTGGACGAGATCCCAGCGGTGGCGGTTGATGGAGCGGGCCTGGCCGGTACGCTCCACCGCCTCCCGGTCGTTGGGGGTGGCGGTGAGCAGGTGGAACCAGAGCGCCGGCACCCCCTGCAGTGAGAGCATCAGGGTCTGGGCGCAGAGGTGGCGTGCGATCTGTTCTCCGTTGGCGGGGGTGGAGCCGTCACCCATCGCCTCGAACCAGGAGATGTTCAGTTCGTAGGGCCGCAGGGAGCCGTCGGGTGCCTGGTAGTGGGAGACCAGGCCGCCGCGGCGGTGGATCTGTTCCACCAGCCACTCCAGTTCCTCCTCGGGCAGCAGCCCCTCCAGTGGCCGGACACCGATGCCGTCGTGCGAGGCGGTGAAGTTGAGATAGCTGCAGCCGGGTGGCGGGGCCTCGAGGTGCTCCAGCCAGTGGGAGAGATGGCTCGCGTCGCCCCGCAGCAGGGCGTGCAGCAGCAGAGGGGGGAGACTGAACTGGTAGATCAGATGCGCCTCGTCCCCCTTGCCGAAGTAGCTGACATTCTCCGCATGGGGGACGTTGGTCTCGGTGAGGATCAGGGTGCCGGGGGCGAGCCAGTCCACCACGTCGCGCAGCAGTTTCACCACCTGGTGGGTCTCCGGCAGATGGATGCAGGGGGTGCCGGAACGTTTCCAGAGGTAGGCGATGGCGTCGAGACGGATGATGCGGGCGCCATGCAGGATGTAGAGCAGCAGGATGTCGAGGAGTTCGAACAGCACGTCCGGGTTGGCGAAGTTGAGGTCCACCTGGTCGGCGCTGAAGGTGGTCCACACCTGCCGCACCCCCCACGGCGTGGTGGCGGGGGTGAGCAGCGGCGAGCTGCGTGGCCGCACCACCCGGGAGAGATCCCACTGTTCCGGATCGACGGTGATGAAGTAGTCCCGGTAGGGGGCCACGCCGGCGCAGAAGTGGCGGAACCACTCGCTCTGCGAAGAGGCGTGGTTGAGTACCAGATCCACCAGCAGCGGCCAGCGGCGGGCGAGCGATTCCACCTGGTGCCACTCGCCCAGGGCGGGATCGACCCGGCGGAAGTCGATCACCGAGAAGCCCTCGTCGGAACTGGAGGGGAAGAAGGGGAGGAGATGCAGGTGGCGAATCGCCTCTCCCACCCGTTCGTCGAGGAATCGGTGCAGGGTCTCCAGCGGGGGCTCGCCGTCGGAACGCACGATGTCGCCGTAGGCGATCAGCACACTGGTGCGCTGATCCCAGCAGGGCTCTCCCGCCAGGGTCGGCAGATCCTCGCGGTAGCGGCCTGCCAGCAGCTCCAGGCGCCGACAGAGGCGCCCGCTGCGTGGTGTGCCGTAGAGTCTCGCCAGCCGGCGACGGATCCTCTCTGTGACACTCTCGCTGCTTCCGTTCACGGTCTACTCCGTCCGGTGGTGGATGTTGTTGATGAGACCCTGCAGTCCGTAGCGCAGCACCCGGTAACTGTAGTACTTGCGGGCGATCTGGTAATTGTGTTCCACCAGTTCCTCCACGTGGGCCGGGTCGTCCAGGAGCTGGCGGACCTCGCGGACCACCGAGCGGTTGACGAAGCCGTCGATGGCGGGCAGTCGGAATCCCTTGGGCTCGATGTCGCGGATGTAGACGTCGTAGCGATTGATGAAGACCGGCTTGCGGAAGTAGATCGCCTCCAGCAGGGCATTGCCGAACCCCTCGTAGAGGGAGGGGAAGCAGACCAGGTCGGCGTGGGGATAGAGGTCCTTCAGTACGTAGGTCTTGCGGCCGTCCGGGCTCACCTGGCGGAGGTCGGCCACCCGGTCGCCGAACAGCCGCACGTCCACTCCCTCGTCGGTGGCCAGTTCCATGAGCTGTTCCTGGTACTCGCGTCCCTCGTCGCCCGCCGGATGGGAGATTACCAGCTTGAGGTGGGGATCCTTGAGCCGTCGCAGCAGTGTGATGGCGTGTTCGATCCCCTTGCGGGGGACGATCCGGGTCGGCTGGAGGATCATGCGATCACCGGGCTGCAGGCCCAGCTCTGCGGGAATGTCGGCGCCGAAATCGTCGGGCGGTGGGGGCGGGTTGTCGAAATCGAGCACGTTGGGGATCAGCACCGATGGCAGCCCCTTGCGCCAGGCCAGCAGCTCGCGCGCCTGCTGGTTGATCACCACGTGCTGGAGGCGCGGCAGTCTCGGCGGGAATGCGGCCTCCAGATAGTCCTGCACGGCGGAGATCTGGAAGCGGGAACGCTCCCAGTAGAAATCGTGGTGGTGGGCGATCGCCGGCAGCTCGGTCTCGGCCAGGAACTCCGCCACCGCGAGCCCCAGCGGCACGTGCATGGGGATGGTGAGGACGTTTTCGATCACCAGCACCGAGATGTCGAAGCGATCGACGAACTCGTGCAGGGTCTCCTTGAGATAGGCGGTGAGATCGCGGATGCGCCGGGTGAGACGGGGCGTGCGCCGGTTGGCACCCCATAGGTGGTCGTTGATCCAGGCGCTGTCGGGGTGCTGGAACCACGCCTCCGGGATGCACATGCTGACATCCGGAGCCCGGTCGAGGCGGCCGCCGTACCAGAAACTGACGTGGCGGTCCTCCCACAACACCTCGGCCCACTTGGCCGACTCCAGCGACACCCCGTCTGTACCGGCGAAGCGGGTGGAGATGAAGCCGATTCTCTCGGGCATGGCGGTCCGTTCCTGGCGGGGTTCTCCCCCTCGTTGTCGTCGGTGGCAGGGATTCCTTGATCGTTCGACCCCCTCTCCCGGGTCGAAGATTCCCGCGAAGGGGATTTGCCGACATCCTGTTCAAATCTGGCAGGCTGTTGAAAAACATTGCCTTTCGGCAGCCTGCGCCGCGCTGCATGGATGCACCGCCGTCTTCAATGACGCCAAGTCAACGAAAACGCGAGGAAGCCGGAAATCGCAATTTCGGCGTCCGGTGTTGAAAAAGGCCGGGATGGCCTTTTTCAACATCATGCTAGGAGCCCCGCCGAACGACTTCAAGTGAGGGGCGTCGAAGAAGGGGTGGTCGGGGCCGGTGCACACCCCCCGAGAGGACGATTCCCCTTGAGAGGATGGCTGGGCGCCCCCATCATGGAAGCGATTTCGCGGATTGCCCCCGGACATCCTCCCGGGAAAGGGGTAGGATGGAGCGAGTCTTCCGGCCGATCTCGCAGGAGATGGCTCGAGGATCGGGGCGGCAGCGGAACGACGGGAGTGGAAGGATCGCAAGGGAGGAGCCGCTTGAACGACGATGAACTGCTGGCGCTGGTGCGCCGCCTGCCCGGTCGGCTCGAGCCGCTGCGGGAGCTGTTGCTGGCCAATCTGGTGATGATCTCCGAGATTCCCTCGCCCACCTTCGGTGAGGAGCGGAGGGTGGAGTTCATCAAGCAGCGCTTCACCGAGTGCGGCCTCGACACCCCCTCCAGCGACGAGATGGGCAACGCCGTGGCCGTCCTGCCGGGGGAAGAGGGAGGGCGCAGCATCCTCCTCTCGGCCCATGTGGACACCCCCTTCGCCGAGACGGTTCCCCACGCGGTGGCGCTCACGCCGGGCGAGGCCACCGGCCCCGGCGTCGCCGACAACAGCCTCGGTGTGGCGGTGCTCGCCACCCTTCCAACCATCCTCGAGCGGCTCGGGATCCGCCTGCAGAGCGACCTGGTGCTGCTGGGCTCCACCCGCAGCCTCGGCCGGGGCAACCTGGAGGGGCTCCGCTTCTACCTGGCCCATCGACGCCACCAGCCGGTCGCCGGTATCTCGGTGGAGGGGGCGCAGCTCGGCCGGGTCCACTATGCCAGTCTCGCCGCCCTCGGTGGCGAGATCCTCCTCCAGGAGGGGGAGGGGGCGCCACGGGACGGGAAG
>JALTLT010000146.1 GCA_027001815.1 Gammaproteobacteria bacterium
CTCGAAAAGGAAAGCCATGGAAGGTTCACCTGGTGGGTGAAAATGAAAAAATCGACTCAAATGCCATTCTACGCGATTATCATCGGATGAACGAGGAATCAGGGCAATGGGAAGTCACGGATTCAGGATAATGTAAACCCTTGCCGGGTTAATAGCGGGCCGACAACCGGCCGCGTCTTCGATCAAGCCATGACACCAACCGACGACAACGAACGCATGCGTCTCGACAAGTGGCTCTGGGCGGCGCGATTCTTCAAGAGCCGCAACCTGGCCACCGAGGCGATCAACGGGGGTAAGGTGCACCTCGACGGCGCGCGGGTCAAGCCCTCCCACAGGGTGCGACCGGGCGACCGGCTGCGCATCCGTCGCGGCGAGATGGAGTGGACGGTGGATGTGGTCGCCCTGGCCGCGCGACGGGGGCCGGCCAGCGAGGCGCAGAAGCTCTACCGGGAGACCGAGGCCTCGCTGGCCGCCCGCGAGAGGCAGCGGGAGGAACGGCGGCTGGCCGCCGCGGCGGCGCCCCGCCCCGACCACCGTCCCGACAAGCGCGCCCGCCGGCGCATCATCCGTTTCACCCGCAAGGGAGGCTGACCATGCCCCGCCCCGAGACCCCCGCCCTCACCGTGGACGTGATCATCGAGATGGAGGACCGGCCCGGTCGTCCCATCGTCCTCATCGAGCGGCGCAACCCCCCTTTCGGCTGGGCGATTCCGGGAGGCTTCGTGGACGTGGGCGAGAGGGTGGAGCGGGCGGCGGTGCGCGAGGCGCGGGAGGAGACCACTCTCGACGTCCGGCTGGTGGCCCTGCTGGGGGTCTACTCCGATCCGGCCCGCGATCCACGCGGGCACACCGTCAGCGTGGTCTATGTGGGCCGTGCCAGGGGCGAGCCGCGGGCCGCCGACGATGCCGCCCATCTCGACCTTTTCAGTCCCGAGCACCCGCCGGCGCTCGCCTTCGACCATGATCGAATTCTCGCCGACTACCTCCGCTGGCGGCGCACCGGCCGTCTGCCCCCGCCTGGCGGAGGGAACTGAGTCTGCAGGGTGATCTGCCCTCCTCTTTGCGGTATCATAACCACCTAATTTAGTCAGTTATTCGGCCGTCCGGAAGGGATCCGGCCGGATGGGGTCCATCCGCGTCCCCGTGGCCCGCCGATATGGTCGGGGCGGGGGCGCGTCAGCAGGAGAGGGGTTGCATGCGCCCGGCACAGTTGAAGATCATTCTCGACCGCGAGTTCGTCAGCACCCAGGAGGGTCATCACACCCCGGTGATGATCTGGGGGCCGCCGGGCGTGGGCAAGTCGCAGATGGTGGCCCAGGTGGGGGAGCGCCACGGGGTGCCGGTGATCGACATCCGTCTCTCCCAGATGGAACCCTCCGACCTGCGCGGCATCCCCTTCCGGGTGGGTGAACACGTGGAGTGGGCGGTTCCCGCCATGCTGCCGGACGCGGAACGGCACGGCCCGGCAGGGATCCTCTTCCTGGACGAGATCACCTCGGCGCCCCCCTCGGTCTCGGCCGCCGCCTATCAGCTCATCCTCGACCGTCGACTCGGTGCCTACCAGGTGCCGGAGGGGTGGGCGATCGTGGCTGCCGGCAATCGTCAGGGAGATCGCGGCGTCACCTATACCATGCCGGCGCCGCTGGCCAACCGCTTCTCCCATTTCGAACTGGAGGTGAACCTGGACGACTGGGTCGCCTGGGCCTATGCCCACGACATCGATGAACGGGTGATCGGGTTTCTGCGCTTTCGGCCTGAGCTGCTGTTCGATTTCGACCCCGCCCACAATCCGGTCGCCTTCCCCTCGCCCCGCTCCTGGGAGTTCGCCCACCGCGCCCTGCAGAAGTTCGGTGACAACCCGCAGATGCTGGTGGGCGCCCTGCAGGCGTGTGTGGGGCCCGCCGCCGGTATCGAGCTGGCCGCCTTCATCGAGAACCTGGACCAGTTGCCGGACCTGGATGCGGTGGTGCGTGGCGAGGCGGTCACCATCCCCCGCGAGGTGGACCTCCAGTATGCGGTCGCCTCCGCCCTGGTAGGCCGCGCCATCCGGGCACGGGAGGGGGGCGATGGCCAGGAGGTGATCGGCCACATCCTCGATTTCGCCGGCCGTTTCCCCCAGCGGGAGATGGGGGTGATGCTGGTCTCGGATCTGCACCGGGCGATCGGCCAGGATCTCTTCTCTGTCCCGCAGTTCTCCAACTGGGCCCAGGCGGTGGCCGACGTGATGCTCTACCAGTGATCCGCCCATGAGCCAGGACGTGGAGACCAAGCTGTCGGCGGCGCGCACCCGGCTGATCCTCGACAAGCCGTTCCTGGGTGCCCTGGTGCTGCGCCTGCCCATGGAGGAGGCGAAACCCTCCTGGTGCCGGACCACCGCCACCGATGCCCGCAAGTTCTACTACAACCGGGACTACATCGCAGAGCTGAGCCTGGAGCAGACCCAGTTCATCCTCGCCCACGAGGCGCTCCACTGCGCCCTCTCCCATTTCCATCGCCGCCAGCACCGGGTCAGGCACCGCTGGGACCTGGCCTGCGACTTCGCCGTCAACCCGATTCTCGTCCAGGAGGGGCTCAAGCCCCCGCCCGACGTCCTCTACATGGATCAGTTCGACGGCCTCACGGCGGAGGAGATCTACCCAATGCTCGACGACCTGGAGCATCTCCAGACCTCCGACGAGCACATCTACGACGAGGAGAATCGGGAGGAGAGTCCCCGCTCCCAGGGGATGGGGGCCGAGCAGCGGGAACAGCAGGGAGAGGGCCAGGGGAGTGAGGCCCAACCGGACGGTCGGGGGGGTGGCGCCGACCGCCCCCCGCCGCCCGGCAAGGAGGAGTCCGACCAGCTCGCGGTACAGTGGCAGCAGCGGCTGGCCGGTGCCGCTCAGCAGGCGATGCAGGCGGGGAAGATGGGCGAGGCGCTGGCCCGGCTGGTTGACCATCTCCTGCAGCCACGCCTGCCGTGGCGCACCCTGCTGGCCCGCTACATGACCGCCCAGGCGCGGGAGGACTACAACTACACTCGCCCGTCACGTCGTGAGGGCGAGGCGATCTTTCCCAGCCTGCGCTCCAGCACCATCGACATCCTGGTGGTGATCGACACCTCCGGTTCCATCTCCCGTCGTGAGATGACCGAGTTTGTCTCGGAGGTGGACGCCATCAAGGGGCAGGTGAACGCGCGCATCACCCTCCACGCCTGTGACGACCGGCTGGCGGAAGAGGGGCCGTGGGTGTTCGAGAGCTGGGAGAGCCTCGAGCTTCCGGAGAGCATGCGGGGTGGTGGCGGCACCGATTTCCGTCCGGTGTTCGAGTGGCTGGAACGGGAGGGCCGTCGCCCCGATCTGCTGGTCTACTTCACCGATGCGGAGGGGACCTTCCCCCCCTTGGAGCCCCCCTGGCCGGTGATCTGGCTGGTGAAGGGGAAGAACCGGGTGCCTTGGGGGGAGCGGATCCAGCTCAACTGACAGGATGTTGAACAAGGCCGTCCTGGCCTTGTTCAACGCCGGAAGCCGAAAATGCGATTTCCGGCTTCCTCACGTTTTCAATGAGGGCAGCAGCCTGTCGGACTTTGACAGGCGGTCAGGTTCTGGTGCTTTCCGCGGGGCCCCGAGAGGCGGGAAGGCCCTCCCGTGGGACGCCGTGAACCCTTTTCGGCTGTGCTGTCCTGCTTCGCCGAAAAGGCCGGCCCCGCCATCCCTGGCGGGGCGTTCGGAGAGCTTCCTTCGTCCACTGGACGAAGGTTCTCTCCTCACCCCTGGGGGCTCGTCGGCGGCCTGCGGCGCTGCGCGGTCCTGCTCCGCTTGCAGGGCCGGGGCTTGCCATCCGTGGCAAGCCCGTTCGCCGGGAGGAATGTCCACCGGACATTCCTCGTTTTCCGGCTCACCCCTGCCGCCAACGCCCCCGGGAGGGCCTTCCCGCCTCTCGGGGCGGAGTGACCTTCAGCTTGAAGTCCGACAGGCTGGTGGCCTCATTGAAAACGGCGGTGCATCCATGCACCGCGGCACAGGCTGCCGAAAAACGGTGTTTCTCAACAGGCTGCCAACGTCCGCTGGCGCGGCATGGAGGCCTTCCGCTCAGAGCTGACCCCAGCTCGACTTGCGGCGCCAGCGGATGCGAGTGAGCAGGATGCCGAACAGCATGCTGACGATCACCACCATGGCGCCGACCAGGAACCAGTCGCGGTTGCTGCGGTCGCGCAGGGAGTCGTTCTCCTGGCGGAGCATCTGGATCTCGCGGGTGGCCTCCAGGAGGCGCGACTTGAGCGTCTTGTTCTGCTCGTTGATTCGTACCGCATCGGCGGAGATCCGCTTGATCTCGGCCAGTTCCCGGGCGAGTTCCTCCCTCTTGCCCTCCAGTGCCTTGCGTACCTTCTGCGCCTCGTCGCGGGCGGCGGTCGCCTCTGCCAGCGCCTCTTTCAGTTGCCGGTTCTCGGTCTCGAGTTCCGTCAGACGGCGTTCTGCCTGGGGCAGTCTCACCAGTGCCGGTGGCACCTTCACCAGATAGCGCGACAGCACCCATCCTTCGGCGCCACTGGCGGTGCGCACCCGGCTGTAGCCGCTCTCGCGGTCCACCTCCAGGACCTCCACGGCGGTGCCGCTTCGCAACATGCGAAGGATCTGGAAACCGGTCCCCTTGCCCTTGCGCAGGGTGATCTCGAGGCGGTCCGTGACCCACGCCTTCTCCCCGGCCGTCTGGGCGAAGGCCGTGGGGGGGGTGATCAGAAGACAGAGCAGCAGGGCTGAAAAGCGTTTCATGTGCAGAGAGTCCTTGACGCCCGATCCTTGATGGAAAAGGGGATTCTGCCAGTATCGGGGCGCCGAGTGAAGCGGATCCTTGCGTGGCTGTGACCGGTTCCGCGAATCGGGGTGGTTCAGGGCGGTGCCGTTTATAATAGAGGGGTGAGTGGAGATACCCTGCAATCGACCTATCGCCTCGCCGCCGATGGCAGCCTCCTGCTCGGTGCCCGGCAGGTGGCCTCCCCCAACTGTGACGATCGGCCGGCGGGTTGCACCATCGACCTGGTGGTGCTGCACGGCATCAGTCTGCCTCCCGACGAGTATGGAGGCCCCTGGATCGACCGTCTCTTCACCAACACCCTCGCCCCCGACGCACACCCCTATTTCCGCGAGATCGAGGGGCTGGAGGTGTCGTCCCATCTGCTGATCCGCCGTGATGGCGAGGTGGTGCAGTACGTTCCCTTCCACCGCCGGGCGTGGCACGCGGGGGCCTCTTGCTGGGAGGGGCGGGAGCGATGCAACGACTTCTCGGTGGGCATCGAACTGGAGGGGAGCGATCTCGTTCCCTACGAGGAACGGCAGTACCGGGCTCTCCACCAGGTGTTGAAGACGGTGTTGCCCGCCTGGTCTCTGACCGATCCCTCCCGGGTGGTCGGTCACTGCCACATCGCCCCGGGGCGCAAGAGCGATCCCGGCCCCGCCTTCGACTGGCCGCGTGTGCGGCGCATGGTGGAGGAGATCGCCCGGCTCTCCTGACGGGGTGCCGGGAAAGCCCGTCCCTGGCGTTTCTCGACCAGGGAGTGGGAAACGCGGTTTTTCGGCAGCCTGTGCCACGGTGCAGGGATGCACCGCCGTTTTCAATGAGGTTAGCAGCCTGTCGGACTTCAATCTGAAGGTCACTCCGCCCCGAGAGGCGGGAAGGCCCTCCCGGGGGCGTTGGCGGCAGGGGTGAGCCGGAAAACGAGGAATGTCCGGTGGACATTCCTCCCGGCGAACGGGCTTGCCACGGAGGGCAAGCCCCGGCCCTGCAAGCGGAGCAGGACCGCGCAGCGCCGCAGGCCGCCGACGAGCCCCCAGGGGTGAGGAGAGACCCTTCGTCCAGTGGACGAAGGAAGCTCTCCGAACGCCCCGCCAGGGA
>JALTLT010000147.1 GCA_027001815.1 Gammaproteobacteria bacterium
TCCTCGAGCCCCAGTTCGTCATAGGCACGGGCCATCATCTCCAGCGCCTCCACCACGGCGGGCGTACGGTCATAGTGCTGGATCACATACTTGGCCCGGTTGATCACCGCCACCCAGGCGCTGCGGCGCATGTAGTAGTCGGCCACCTGCAACTCGTAACGGGCCAGGATGTTGCGCAGAAAGATCATCCGCTGACGCGCATCCTCCGCATAGCGACTCGCGGGAAAGCGGCGCACCAGTTCGTCGAAATCGAAATAGGCCTCGCGGCGGATGGAGGGGTCCCGCTCCATCCGGGCGGAGGGGAGCATCGCCTCCACGAAGCGGGAGCGGCGGTTGAAGTTGATCAGCCCGCGCAGATAGAGCATGTAGTCGAGATGGCGGTGACGGGGGTGGAGTTTCTTGAATCGGTCGATGGCCGCGATCGCCGACTCGGGCTCCTCCTCCTTGTAGTAGGCATAGGCCACCTCGATCTGCGCCTGCTCGGAGTAGGTTCCGAAGGGATAGCGGGACTGGAGCTTCTCGAAATACTCGATGGCGTGGGTGTAGTTGCCCACCAGCAGCTCCTGGTGCGCCTCATGGTAGAGCTTCTCGACGCTCCAGTCCTTGGTCTCGTCCTGTTCCTGCCAGGAGGCACAGCCGGCCATCACCAGGGCCAGCAGACCCGCGATCACGATTCGGTAGGGGATTTTCATGGTGCGCAAAGGGTAGCGCAAGGCGGCGGGGAGGGTAAAGCGCGATGCGGCACCCATCCCCGCCGGGGAACCGCCCGGCGGCCGGACGACTCCCCCTTCAGTCCGCCTGCCCCGCCTCCCCGCCACGCCGGGACTTTCGCACGAAGGTGGTGCCGTGGCACTTGGGACACGGCGGAATGCGACCCGGACGGGAGAAATGGATCAGCTCGCCACAGGCGGTACACTGGAGGGCTCCCGGACCGCTGATCTCGCCGGTGCGGTAGACGGCCGCCTCCCGGGCCTCCTCCTTGAGGCGCAACAGCTCCACCTCGGTGGGATCGGCGGCCTTGAAGAAGAACTCCAGGAGAGAGGCCTCGATCAGTTCCCGATCGATATAGAACCAGCCGGCCAGTTCGTGCCGCTCCTCCGCCAGGTAACGGCGCGCCTCCTCCAGGTCGCGCTTCACGTAGGCGGCCAGATTCTCCGCCTCCTCGCGGGTCAGCTCGCCCAGCTCCACCGCCCTGTCACGCGCATGGCCCACCGCCTCCTGCAGGCGGTCCACCTCCTCGCCCAGGTGATCCATCGCCTCGTGGACCCGCTCCACCATGGTGCGGTAGGCCTCGATCAGCCTCTCGCCGGCCGGTTCATGCTTGTCGTTCATCGTTCGCTCTCCTGGAAGTCTGCCCCTTCGCCTCCCCGATCGGGGGTCGCAGGATGCGGGGTCACCATCTCCTCGTTCCACCGTACGACACCCCGCCGGGGTCCGCAAGGGCGCGATCGACGCCAGTCACGGCAGGATGACCCCCATGGGCCGGGTGCGGTATCCTTGATGCTTTTCGAGACAACCAAATCGACGGACACGGTGACCGCGGCGATGCAAGAGTACAGACCCGAAGAGGTGGAGGCGGAAGCGCAGGCCTTCTGGGAAGAGAACCGCACCTTCGAGGTGAAGGAGGAGCCGGAGAAGGAGAAGTTCTACTGCCTCTCCATGTTTCCCTACCCCAGCGGCCGTCTGCACATGGGCCACGTGCGCAACTACACCATCGGCGACGTCATCTCCCGCTACCAGCGCATGCTGGGCAGGAACGTCCTGCAGCCCATGGGCTGGGACGCCTTCGGCCTGCCGGCGGAGAATGCAGCCCTCAAGAACCGGGTGCCACCGGCCCGCTGGACCTACCAGAACATCGACTACATGCGCGACCAGCTCAAGCGGCTCGGCTTCGGCTACGACTGGAGCCGCGAGCTGGCCACCTGCCGCCCCGAGTACTACCGCTGGGAACAGTGGCTCTTCACCCGGCTGATGGAGAAAGGGCTGGTCTACCGCAAGACGGCACCGGTCAACTGGTGCCCCAACGACCAGACGGTGCTGGCCAACGAGCAGGTGATCGAGGGGCGCTGCTGGCGCTGTGACAGCCAGGTGGAGCGGCGCGAGATCGCCCAGTGGTTCATGAAGATCACCGACTACGCCGAGGAGCTGCTGGAGGGCCTCGACCGCCTGGAGGGGTGGCCGGAGGCGGTACGCACCATGCAGCGCAACTGGATCGGCCGCTCGCGGGGGGTGGAGCTGGAGTTCGCCGTGGCCGACCGCGTCGACACCCTGACCGTCTTCACCACCCGCCCCGACACCCTCATGGGGGTCACCTACGTGGCGGTGGCCGCCGAACACCCTCTGGCCCGGCAGGCCGCCCTCGACAACCCCCACGTGGCCGCCTTCATCGAGGAGTGCCGCCGTGGCGAGACCTCCGAGGAGGCGATCGAGACCATGGAGAAGAAGGGTATCGCCACCGGTCTCTACGCCATCCATCCCATCACCCGCGAGGAGGTCCCCGTCTGGGTGGCCAACTTCGTGCTCATGAGCTACGGCACCGGAGCGGTGATGGCGGTCCCCGCCCACGACCAGCGCGACTGGGAGTTCGCCCGCAAGTACGGCCTGGAGATCCGCCAGGTGATCTTCCCGCGCGAGGGCGACGAGGCGGACGTGGGGCAGGGCGCCTACACCTCGCCCGGAGTGCTGCGCAATTCGGGCCAGTTCGACGGCCTCACCTCCGACGAGGCGTTCGACGCCATCGCCGACTTCCTGGAGTCGCAGGGGGTGGGGCGACGACGGGTCAACTACCGGCTGCGCGACTGGGGGGTCTCCCGCCAGCGTTACTGGGGGGCGCCGATCCCGGTCATCAACTGCCCCACCTGCGGAGCCCAGCCGGTGCCGGAAGAGGAGCTGCCGGTGGTACTCCCCGAAGAGGTGGAGCTGCCGGATGCCGGCTCGCCCCTCAAGTCGATGCCCGAGTTCTACCGCACCACCTGTCCCCGCTGCGGCGGCGAGGCGGAACGGGAGACCGACACCTTCGACACCTTCATGGAGTCCTCCTGGTACTACGCCCGCTACACCAGCCGCGACAACGACGGCGCCATGGTGGACGGGCGGGCCCGCTACTGGCTGCCGGTGGACCAGTACATCGGCGGCATCGAGCACGCCATCCTCCACCTCCTCTACGCCCGCTTCTTCCACCGCCTGATGCGTGACGAAGGGCTGGTGGAGGGGGACGAGCCCTTCACCAACCTGCTCACCCAGGGGATGGTGCTCAAGGATGGCGCCAAGATGTCCAAGTCCAAGGGCAACACCGTCGATCCGGAGGAGATGATCGCCCGCTACGGTGCCGACACGGTGCGTCTCTTCATGATGTTCGCCGCCCCGCCCGAACAGTCCCTGGAGTGGTCGGACAGCGGCATGGAGGGCGCCCACCGTTTCCTCAAGCGGCTCTGGCGCCGCACCATGGCCCATGTGGAGAAGGGGCCTGTGCCGACCCTCGACCCCGCCGCCCTCACCGCCGAACAGAGGGCGCTGCGCAACCGCACCCACCGCACCATCGCCAAGGCGAGCGACGACATCGGCCGCCGCTATACCTTCAACACCGCCATCGCCGCCGCCATGGAGCTGCTCAACGAGACGGGCCGCTTCGAGGACGACTCACCCCAGGGCCGGGCCGTGGTGCAGGAGGCGCTGGAGGCACTGGTGCTGATCCTCTCGCCCATGGTGCCCCACATCACCCACGCCCTCTGGAAGGCCCTGGGCCACGACCAGGCGGTGGTGGATGCCCCCTGGCCGAAGGCGGATCCCGCCGCCATGGAGGAGGAGAGCATCCAGCTCGTGGTGCAGGTCAACGGCAAGTTGCGGGCACGCATCCGGGTACCCCGGGAGGCGAGCCGGGAGGCGATCGAGGAGACTGCGCTGGCCGACCCCAACGTGCAACGCTTCGTCACCCCCGAAAGCCTGCGCAAGGTGATCGTGGTGCCCGGCAAGCTGGTGAACATCGTGGCCAGATAGGTGAACGGGACGGCCTTTTCCACCGGGGGACGAATGCTCCCCCTCCTGCTGGGCCTGACACTGGCCGCCACCCTGGCCGCCTGTGGCTTCCACCCGCGCGGCATGGTGCGCATTCCTCCCCAGTGGACCCCGCTGGCCCTGGAGAGTCCCAGGGAGAGCAACCTGCTGCGTGATCTGCGCCGCTCCCTGGAGAGCGCGGGCATCCCCCTCGCCGAGGGGGATCGCCCCCCGGGCGCCGTCCTGAGCATCGAGGAGCGCCCCCTCCTGCGGCGGGTGCTGTCGGTGGGCAGCGACGGCCGGGCCCGCGAATACGAACTCACCCTCGGCGTCGCCGTCTCCCTCACCTCGGGGGATGGAGAGAGCCTGATGCCCCGCCGCCTCCTGCGCCTGCGGCGCGATCTCACCTGGGACGAGGGTGACGTGCTGGGCAAGGCGGGCGAAGAGGCGATCATCCGCCAGGAGATGGAGCGGGATCTGGCGCGGCTGATCCTCCGTCAGGTGGAACACACTCTGCGCGAGGAGAAGAGATGAAGCTGTCGCCCCAGCAGCTCGAACCCCGGCTCCGCCGCGAGCTGCTGCCGGTCTGGGTGCTCACCGGCGACGAGCCGTTGCAGATGGAGGAGGGAGCGGACGCCATCCGCGCCGCCGCCCGCCAGGCGGGGTACACGGAGCGGGAGGTCCATCACGTGGAGCGGGGGTTCGACTGGAACGGCCTGAGCGCCTCCGCCGGCAGCCTCTCCCTGTTCGGCGACCGCAAGCTGGTGGAGATCCGGCTGCGCAGCGGCACGCCCGGCGATGCCGGCAGCCGGGCCCTGCGCGCCTGGGCGGAGAATCCTCCCGCCGACACCCTGCTGTTGCTGATCCTGCCCAAGGTGGACAAGCGGACCCTCTCCACCGCCTGGATGAAGGCCCTCGACCGGGTGGGCGCGGTGGTACAGGTCTGGCCGGTGGAGGGCAAGGCACTCCTCGCCTGGATCCGGACACGGATGCTGGCCGCCGACCTGCAACCGGCTCCGGAAGCGGTGCGGCTCCTCGCCGAACGGGTGGAGGGCAACCTGCTGGCCGCCGCCCAGGAGATCGAGAAGCTGCGCCTGCTCACCGGGGGCGGCCGTGTTGAGGCGGAGACGGTGGCCCGGGCGGTGGCCGATTCGGCCCGCTTCGACATCTTCGGCCTGGTGGACACCGCCCTGGCCGGCGAGGCGGGCCGCTGCGTGCGCATCCTCGACGGACTGCGCGCCGAGGGGGTGGCGCCGCCCCTGGTGCTGTGGGCCTTCGTGCGCGAGATCCGCAGCCTGGCCGGAATCTCTTCCCGCATCGCCGCCGGCGAGCGTCTCGACCCGGTATTGCGTGCCGCCCGGGTCTGGGACAAACGGCGCCCGGCCGTGCTCCACGCCCTGCACACCCACCGGGGCCCCCGTGCATGGCAGCGGCTGCTGCGCCTCGCGGCACGCGCCGAACGGGTGATCAAGGGCGCCGAGCCGGGCAATCCCTGGGACGAATTGGTACAATTGGGTCTTTCACTGGCGGGCAGGCCTCCGCTGGCGAGCCATCGGCGCGTCTCCTGAAGCGTACGCCGTAGCCGCCGGGGTGCCTTCGTCACCCGCCCGGCACGACCTCTGGAGAGATCCCCAGCCCATGAGTGACATCCAGCAGTACATGGACGGCCTCGGCCGCCAGGCGCGCCACGCATCCCGCGCCATGGCCCGGGCCGGGACCGGCGCCAAGAACCGCGCCCTGGAGGCGATGGCCGACGCCATCGAGGCGGACGCCGAACGCCTGCAGGAGGAGAACCGCCGCGACCTGGCGGCCGG
>JALTLT010000148.1 GCA_027001815.1 Gammaproteobacteria bacterium
GAGGAGCAGGAGGGCGTGGTCGATGGCCCGGCCGCCGTCTCCTCCGCGGAGGAGGAGGCCCCGCCCCCCGAGGTGGACTCCGATCTCCTCCCGGCAGGCGAGGAGGCCGTCGACGAGGAAGAGAGCGAGTCCCCCACCGAGCTGACGCCCGTGGATGAGCCCTTGCAGGAGGAGGGGCCGACGGCCGAATCCACCCTTTCGGAAGCAGAGCCGGAGGAGGAACCCACTGCAGAGCTGGAAGGCGTGCCGGAAGCCGCGGAAGCGGAGGCGGAGGGGTCGCCGACTCTCCTCATGGAGGCTCCCTCCTTCGAAGAGGAGGAGCCCACGGCGGAGATCCCCACCCTGGTCGGCGAGGCGGATATTTCGACACCGGAAGAGGAGAGGGCGGAGGCCGACGAGGGGCGCGAGGAGCCGACCCAGGAGATCGAGTTCCCGGAAGAGGAAGAGGCGGCGGTGGCTCCCCCCCACGAGGAGAGAGAGTCCCCGCTGGCGGCGGCCGAAGCGGAGAGGCCGACCGTCCCGTCCCCGGCGGATGCGGCGCCTCTCGACGCGATGGCCGGAGCCCTGCCGGCAGATATCGACGAGGACATTCTCGAGATCTTCGTCGAGGAGGCCGAGGAGGAACTGGCCGTGATCCGCGAGCTTCTGCCGCTGTGGCGGCAGGACGTGGAGAACCACAGTTCGCTGACCCGTATCCGTCGCGCCTTCCACACCCTCAAGGGCAGCGGTCGCCTGGTGGGGGCGGTGGCGATCGGCGAACTGGCCTGGTCGATGGAGAACATGCTCAACCGGGTGCTCGATTTCACCATTCCCGCCACCGACGCCATGTTTTCGCTGCTCGACGAGGCGACGCAGGTGCTTCCCCTGCTGGTGGCCCGGTTGCGGGGGGAGACGACCCCCCCCATTGATGTGCAGGATCTGATCGACCGTGGCTTCGCCCTGGTCGAGGCGGAGAAGCAGGCGGCCCGACATCCCGTGGAGGAGAGCTATCCCCCGGAGGAGACGGTATCGTCCGAGGAGACCTTGCCGGAGAATCCCCCCCTGGCGATGGAGGAGACCCTCCAGCAGATCTTCACCCAGGAGTCGCTCGGCCACCTCGAGGAAGTGGTCCGGTTCATCGCCAACCTGGGCGTGCAGAACCAGGTGACCGACCCCCTGGTGCGGTCGCTGCATACCCTGCACGGCAGTGCCCGTATGGCCGGAGCCGCCCCCATCGCCGAAGTAGCCGGTCTGCTGGAGAAGCTGGCCAAGGCCCAGATGGCCAATGGTACGCCCATGGAGGGCGAGTACCTGGCCCTGCTCAAGGACGGAATGGCCGTGGTTGGCGAGATGCTGGATCTCATCAACCGTGTCGATCGCCCCCTGCCCGACACCTCGGTGTTGCTGGAGAAGATCGGCATCCTTCTGGAGCATGAGCTGGAGCGGGAGGCTCAGGGCGGGTCGGGGCAGCCGGAGATGGCGCAGGAGGCTCCCTACGATGTGGAGCTGGTCGAGATCTTCGTCGAAGAGGCGGCGGAGATTCTCGATGCCCTGGAGAGGGTACTGGGAGAACTTCGCCACGCGGAAGACTCCGGCCCCCATCTGGAACGGCTGCAGCGGGAGATCCATACCCTCAAGGGCAGTGCCCGGATGGCGGGGGTGGAGAGTGTCGGCGATCTCAGTCACGCCATGGAGAATGTGCTCACCGATGTGGTCGAGGGGCGGTTGTCGCCCTCGTCCGACCTGTGGGATCTTCTCCAGGAGGTGGTGGATCGGTTGTTCGGCATGATCGAGACGGTGGTGGCACGCCAGATGCCCCCGCGGGACGACTCGTTGCTGGCGCGGCTGGAGAGTTTCTCCGCCACCCCGATGGAAGAGGGGGAGCCCACGAGCGAAATCGAGGCCGGAGCGGAGGTCGGGGAGGCCGTCGAGGTGCCCTCCGCAACCCCCGAGGTGGAGGAGGCCGGGGAAGAACCGGCTCGCCCCTTCGAAAAGGTGGTGCCCTTTCCCCTCGAGCCGGCGGCGGAGATCCCGCCGGTGCAGCCACCCCGCCGTCCTGCCGAGGAGGCTCCGCAAAAGAAGGAGGAGCGTGGCGAGAGGGTGCGCGTCGCCGCCGAGTTGCTGGACAACCTGGTCAATTTCGCCGGCGAGACCAGCATCTATCGTGCCCGCCTCGAGCAGCAGAACAGCGTCTTTCGCTTCAACCTGGACGAACTGCAGCAGACCATCTTCCGGCTCAGGGACCAGCTTCGCAAGTTCGAGATCGAAACCGAGGCGCAGATCCTCTTCCGGCACGAACAGACCAGTGGTGCCGACGACGATTTCGATCCGCTGGAGATGGATCGCTACTCCTATCTCCAGCAGCTTTCGCGCTCCCTGATGGAGAGTGTCGACGACATCGCCAGTATCGAGGGCCTGTTAGCCAATCTGGTACGCGAATCGGAGAGCCTGCTGGTCCAGCAGTCGCGGGTCATCAACGAACTTCAGGAGGGGTTGATGCGCACCCGCATGGTGCCCATCAGCCGCCTGGCGCCCCGACTGCAGCGGCTGGTCCGCCAGACTGCTCGCGAACTGGGCAAGGAGGCCAAGCTCGTGGTGGCTGCCCAGGAGGGCGAGATCGATCGTACCGTACTGGAGCGTCTGGCCGCTCCCCTCGAGCACATGCTTCGCAATGCCCTCTCCCACGGTATCGAGGCCCCGGCCGAACGGGAACGGGCCGGCAAGTCACGCAAGGGGACCATCACACTCGGGATGGTGAGAGAAGGCGCCGAGGTGGTCATCACCGTCGCCGACGACGGGGCGGGGATGGATCTGGACGCGATCCGCGCCAAGGCGGTGGAGAGGGGGCTGCTCGCAGAAGGGGCACACGTCACCGACCACGACATCATGCAGTTCATTCTCGAATCCGGCTTCAGCACCGCCGACGAGGTGACCCAGATCGCCGGTCGTGGCGTCGGCATGGATGTGGTGAACAGCGAGCTGAAACAGATCGGGGGTGTGCTCAGCATCGATTCGGAACGGGGGCGAGGCACCACCTTCACCATCCGGTTACCCTTCACCCTTGCCCTCAACCAGGCCCTGCTGGTGGTGGTGGGCGAGGATCTCTTCGCCATCCCCCTGACCAGTATCGAAGGCGTTGTGCGCCTGAGCCGGGAGGATCTGCAGGGGTTCCTGGAGCAGCCCGAACGTCCCTACGAGTATGCAGGCAATCGTTACGACGTGCGTCGCCTGTCCGACCTGCTCGGTCTCGAATCGCGTCCCATGGAGGAGGCACGGTGGGTGCCGGTCCTGCTCGTCCGCTCCGGCGATCACCGCGTCGCCCTGCAGGTGGATGGCCTGATGGGGAGCCGCGAGATCGTCGTCAAGTCGGTGGGGGCCCAGTTGAGTACCGTGCGCGGGCTGGCGGGGGCGACGATTCTGGCCGATGGCCGGGTGGTGCTGATCCTCGACGTGGGTGGCGTCATCCGTCTGGATGCCACCTCTCGCACCCGGCAGCCGGCCGAGCCCGCACCGCCCGTCGAGGCGGTTACCGAGCGGCGCAGGCCGCTGGTGATGGTGGTGGACGACTCGATCACCGTGCGCAAGGTCACCTCCCGTCTCCTGCAGCGGCACGACATGGACGTGATCACTGCAAAGGATGGAGTGGACGCGGTGGCCCTTCTCTGGGAACAGCAGCCGGACGTCATGTTGCTGGATATCGAGATGCCCCGCATGGACGGTTTCGAACTGGCCACCCATGTTCGCAACGAAGAGCGTCTTCGAGACATCCCCATCATCATGATCACTTCGCGAGCCGGTGAAAAACATCGTCGTCGGGCGAAGGAGATCGGTGTGGACCGCTACCTGGGCAAGCCTTACCAGGAGTCCGATCTCCTGGAGGCCATCGACGATCTGGTGGGGGTGCGACATGGTGATGCCTGATCAGGGGTTCGCCCCCACCACCTGGCGTGTGGCCATTCTCACCCGTTCCGATCGGCAGCGTGAGCGCCTGACGGAGATCTGCGTCGCCAATGGCCTCAACGTGGTGGATCTCTCGCTCGAGGAGCTCATCGAGGAATCGTCGCGGCAGAACGTCGATGTCCTCCTCATCGATGTGCATACCCCCCCTCGGGTCGGCGAAGCCGACGCGGTGGAGCTGCTGCTGGAACGAGAGAGCGTACCGGTGCTCCTTCACGACGGGGCCACGACCCGCTGGGAGGACTCCATCTCCGATCTCGCCTGGGGGAGGCGGCTCTGCGAGAAGCTCGTCTCCCTCGCCTGCGAGGCGATCGAGGCGCGCGAATCGGAGGTCAGAGGGGGGGGCTCCGGGGAGACCGCCGGCGCGGAGGCTCCGCTCCTCGAAGAGTGCGACGAGATTCTGGAGGAGTCGGACGCCTCGGACCAGATCGCCCGGGAGATGAAACGGCCGACGCTCTCCTTCCCCTTCGAGGAGCCCCTGGCCGACGAGGAGAGCGAAGAGAGCGAGCAAGGGCTCCTCTCCACGGACGACGAGTTTCTCCCTCTCGAGGAGGGTTCGGGGCTGGAGGAGGAGTTCGAACTGGAGGACGAGGAGGATACAGGGGTGTTCCAGTATCCGGATGAACTCTTCGAATCGGTTGCCGAGGAAGATCCCACCGGCGTGAATTGTGTCGCTCCCTGGGTCTGGGTCCTGGGGGCCTCCATCGGCGGGCCCCAGGCGCTGAAGCGCTTTCTCTCCCATCTGCCGGCCGACCTGCCCGTCGCCTTCATCCTTGCCCAGCACATCGGTGCCCCCTTTGTCACGGTGCTGGTGGAACAGCTCCGTCGTATCTGCAAGCTGGATGTGCGACCGGCCGAAGAGGGGTTCGTGATCCGGGCCAACGAACTGCTGGTGGCGCCAGTGGGCAGCACGCTCCGCTTCGACGAGTTCGGAAGCGTCGTGCTGCAGCCGGCAGCCGAGCACGGCGTCTACAGCCCTTCCATCGATGAAGTGATGCTGGCCGTGGCGCGTCACTACGGTCCGAGAAGCGGTGCCATCCTGTTCAGCGGAATGGGGAACGACGGAGTACGTGGTGCCCGCGCCATCGCCGCCGCGGGGGGCAAGGTCTGGACGCAGGAGCCGGCAAGCTGCGTCGTGAGCAGCATGGTGGCCGGTGCCCAGGAGACGGGGGTGGTCGAGCACTCCGCGCCGCCGGAGGGACTCGCCGTCCGCCTGGTGGAATGGATGCACGAGGAGAAACTGTTGTGAATGAATCCCACCAGATCGTGCGTTCGCTGCTGCTGCCTCTCGCCAATGGCGAATCGCTGCTGGTTCCCAGCGCAGCGGTGGCCGAAATCATCTCCTATGCCGCCCCGCAACCGGCGGAGGGTGCGCCTTCCTGGCTGGTCGGCTGGATGGAGTGGCGTGGTGCCCGCCTTCCGCTCGTCTCTTTCGAGGCACGCATGGGCGGTGACGCCGCTCACGCCTCCAGGGGGCGACGTATCGTCGTTCTCAACACCATCACCGGAGAGATCGATCCCCCTTTCATCGCCCTGGTTCTGGAGACCCTTCCCCGCCCTCTGCTCGTCGATGCCGGAAAAGTGGATGCGTTGGACACCCCGCCCCCTCCGGCGGTGAAGATGAAGGTGAAGGCGGGGGATGTGGAAGCGATGATTCCCGATCTGGATACCCTGGAGAGTGAGGTGGCCGAACTCGCTTTGGCGACCGCCTGAGGGTTATTAACCCGGCAAGGGTTTACATTATATTCAGCGCTTTGGATTTGCGTCGGATCAAGGCGCGGTGCGCAGGCAAGGGTTGTTCCCTTGGCAAGCGCCGCAACACCGAG
>JALTLT010000149.1 GCA_027001815.1 Gammaproteobacteria bacterium
GGGGTGACGGGAAGGGGGGAGGGGCTGATGGTGAAGGGGCGCCACCACCCTGTTTCCGGCGGGCTACTTGCCCTTCTGCCACTTGTCCCAGGAGGAGCCCTTGCGGTCGGGGGGGAGGTTGTAGCGTTCCGGGAAGAGCTGGACGGTGAGATTGGCCACCGCGGTGACGAAAAGGTGGTCGGGATTGGTCTTGCAGTAGCTGTCGAGCCAGTCGAGCACCTCGTCGAAACCGCGTTCTCCGATGATGCTGTAGGTGTTGCCGACGGTGACGTTGAAGGCCGAGAGGTATCCCTCCAGCCACTGGATCCACAGCTTCACCGTGCTCCCCTCCTGGCTCCTCACCTTGAGCCACTGGGCGCAGCCCTGGGCACCGGCGCCGTACACGGCGTGGCGGCCATCGATATCCTTGGCGGAGGTGGTGAGGGAGGCCAGGGCGAGGGCGAGCGCCATCAGAAATCTGCTCATGGTGTGTTATCCTGCATCCGTGTAGTGCGGGGGGTTCGAGATCTCGCTGTATGCCCATTTAGCGGCTGTCCACGCCGCCTCTTGAGTCTCGCTCCCCCATCGTTTTCTACTCCCTGACTGAGACACGGTTCGTCCATGACTCCACTCGAGAGCTCTCCCGCCTGGAAGGCCCTGGCCCGTCATCACAGCGAAATCGAACCCCTCCATCTTCGAGACCTCTTTGCGACCGATCCGCACCGTTTCGACCGGTTCTCCCGCGAGGCGTGCGGACTGCTGATGGACTGGTCCAAGCACCGCATCACCGACCGGACCCTCGCACTGCTCTTCGAACTGGCCCGGGAGCGGGATCTGGAAGGTTGGCGGGACCGCATGTTCGCGGGTGAGCGGATCAACTGGACCGAGAACCGGGCGGTGCTCCACGTGGCCCTGCGCAACCGCTCCAACCGTCCCATCCTGATCGACGGCCAGGACGTGATGCCGGAGATCAACGCCGTGCTGGCACGCATGGCCGACTTCACCGCCCGGGTACGCGGGGGAGAGTGGAAGGGGTACACCGGGCGCCCGATCCGGGACGTGGTCAACATCGGCATCGGTGGCTCGGACCTGGGCCCCCGGATGGTGGTGCGCGCCCTGCGCCCCTATGGCGAGGGGGGGCCCCGGGTCCACTTCGTGGCCAATGTGGATGCCACCGAACTGGCGGAGACGCTGGAGGGACTCGACCCCGAGGCCACCCTGTTCGTCATCGCCTCCAAGACCTTCACCACCCTGGAGACGCTCACCAATGCCCGCAGCGCCCGCGCCTGGCTGGTTGAACGGCTCGGCAGCGAGGCGGCGGTGGCGAGACACTTCGTCGCCGTCTCCACCAACCGGGAGGCGGTGGCCGCTTTCGGTATCGACATCGACAACATGTTCGGCTTCTGGGAGTGGGTGGGTGGCCGCTTCTCCCTCTGGTCGGCCATCGGTCTGCCCATTGCGCTGGCAGTGGGCATGGAACGGTTCGAGGCGCTGCTCGCCGGCGCCCACGCCATGGACGAGCACTTCCGCACCGCGCCGCTGGAGGAGAACCTGCCTGTGATCCTGGGGCTGCTGGGGCTTTGGTACGCCGATTTCTTCCGTGCCCCCACCTGGGCGGTGCTCCCCTATGATCAGTCCCTGGAGCTGTTCCCGGCCTGGCTGCAGCAGACCGAGATGGAGAGCAACGGCAAGCGGGTCGATCGTGCCGGGAGGATCGTGAGCTGGCCCACCAGCCCGGTGGTGTGGGGGGCGCCGGGCACCAACGGCCAGCACGCCTTCTTCCAGCTCATCCACCAGGGGACGCAACTGGTTCCCGCCGACTTCATCGCCACCGCCCGCAGCCACCACCCGTGGGGCGATCACCACCGCCTGCTGCTGGCCAACTGTCTGGCGCAGACCGAGGCGCTGATGCGCGGCAAGAGCGAGGCGGAGGTGCGGCGCGAGCTGGAGGCCGAAGGGCTTTCGGGAGAGGCGCTGGAGCGACTGCTGCCCCACAAGCTCTTCCCGGGCAACCGGCCGACCACGACGCTTCTCATGGAGCAGCTCACCCCGGAGCGGCTCGGTGCCCTGATCGCCCTCTATGAACACAAGGTTTTCGTCCAGGGCGCCGTGTGGGGGATCAACTCCTTCGATCAGTGGGGGGTGGAGCTGGGCAAACAGCTCGCCGGTGCCATCTCGCCGGAGCTGGTCGAGGGTCGGGCGTCGGAGGGTCACGACGCCTCCACCCGCGGGCTCATGGAGTGGTATCTGCGCCACCGCGGCTGAGCCCGCGGTATTCACGGCTCCAGCGCCAGTCTCCGCCTCAGTGCGCGCCCGCTCTCCTCCAGCATTCGTCGTAGCCGGGCCGCTTCGGCCTCGTCGAACCGGAGGGCCACCTCTGCTACGATCTGTGCCACCCGTGCCTCGTAGGTGTCGATGGCCTGCTCCAGCGCTTCCCGATGGGGTGGCTGCCAGGTATCAGATCCGGTAGTGGGGGGCTCCACCTCCAGGGGCTCCACCACCGCCCAGCGCGGTATCACCCGACGGGTGCCGTCGGTGGCCACCGCCGAGATGGGGCCGTCGCGGGTCCATTTCTTTCCTTGCCAGCAGAAACGGGCAGCGGCGGGAAGATCCTTGAACTTCATCGTCTCGACTCTCCGAACGGTTTCCCTTGCCAAGGCTCCGCGGTGTCGCCCTCGTCGGTAACGCCCTGCTATGCGCTATTGCCCGGGAGCGCCAGCCTCGGCCCGGCAATGGGAAAAGGGAGCGCCTCTACGTCCGGCCGAAAGCCTCGATGCACGTGGTACGCCCTGATCACGGGAGGCGGGTCAACCCGGTCTCCCAATTGGCGGATGAGCCCGGCACGCTTTCGGTTTATCATAAGATGTTTCCCGGCCACGGCGAAGTGGTATCCGTCGGCCGGGGACGGTGAAGCCCTTTCCCGGGGGGGCTCCCCGCCCATTCCACCGGCCCGGGATGCCAGGGAATCGCGCATGGCTCTCTACTCCCTTGACAAGCTGATCGCGGAGACCCGCCGTCTCGCCGCCGAATACCGCCGCACCACCGGCAAGACCCTCGGCGGTGTCAGTGGCGAGATCGCCCAGTACGATGCGGCGCGCCTGCTCGGCCTGGAGCTGGTGCAGGGGCATGCCGGCTATGATGCGGTGGGCAGGAGCGGGGAGAGGGAAGGGCGCCGCTACCAGGTGAAGGGGCGAACTCTCTTCGACCACTCCCGCAGCGGCCAGCGAATCGGTCAGCTCAAGGTGGATCAGGAATGGGATGCGGTGCTGCTGGTGCTGATGGACGAGGAGTTCAGTCCCACCGAGATCTACGAGGCGGACCGGGAGACCATCCTCCAGGCGTTGGCGGAGCGCGCCGACAGCAAGCGGGGCAAGCGCGGCGCCATGTCGGTGGCGCGGTTCAAGCACATCGGGACCCTGGTGTGGGACGCCCTCGAGGGCGAGGTGGAGGACGAGATCTGGGAGCACGGGGGGCTCGATTGAACGTGGTCCGTCGATGGTTCGAGCCTCCTGCGCGTGGCGCCCATGGATGACGCCCTCTCCGTCCTCTCCGCCGACGGTCCACTGGCCCGCGCGCTGCCCGGTTTCGCCCCGCGCGAGGCGCAGCAGTGCATGGCCCAGGCGGTGGAGGAGGTGCTGGCGGAGAAGGGAGTGCTCATCGCGGAGGCGGGCACCGGTACCGGCAAGACCTTCGCCTATCTGGTGCCTGCGCTGCTGTCGGCGAGACGGGTGATCGTCTCCACCGGTACCAAGACCCTCCAGGATCAGCTCTTCCATCGGGATATCCCCACGGTGCTCGAGGCACTGGGGATCTCGGTGCCGGTGGCGCTCCTCAAGGGGCGCGCCAACTATCTCTGCCACTACCGCCTCACCGGGGCCCTGGCCCAGGCCACACGCCGGGACCGGACCCGCCAGTCCGACCTGCAGAAGATCCGCGACTGGGCGCGACGCAGCCGGTCCGGCGACATCGCCGAGATGACCGAGGTCTCCGAGGCCTCGCCCCTCTGGCCCCAGGTCACCTCCACCCCCGACAACTGCCTTGGCCAGGAGTGCCCCGATTTCGACGACTGCTTCGTGGCGCGGGCCCGGCGCCGGGCCCAGGAGGCGGATCTGGTGGTGATCAACCACCATCTGCTGTTTGCCGACATGGCCCTCAAGGAGGAGGGATTCGGAGATCTCCTGCCGGGGGCCGACGCCTTCATCCTCGACGAGGCGCACCAGCTCCCCGAGGTGGCCACCTCCTTCTTCGGACTCTCTCTCAGCAGTCGCCAGCTCTCCGGCTGGGCGCGCGACATCCAGACCGAATTCCTTCGCGAAGGGGGGGCGCTCTCGGATCTCCCCGATGCCCTCGACGGTCTGGAGAAGGCGCTGCGGGAGCTGCACCTGGCCCTCGGCGAGGAGTCGCGCCGCTTCGCCTGGCGGGAGGTGGTGCAGAGGCCGCGCTTCGAGGCGCGGATGGACGATCTGGACACCGCCGTCCAGGCGCTGGAGACCTGGCTGGCCGGCCTGCCGCAACGGGGCAAGGGGCTCGAGGCGTGCAGCCAGCGCGGTACCCACTACCGCGACACCCTCGCACTGATCCGTCGTGGCGGTGGCGAGGAGGGGCTCTTCACCCGCTGGGCAGAGGCGCGTCGCCGCTCCTGGAGCCTCCATCTCACCCCCCTGGAGGTGGCCGAGCCGGTGCGCCAGCAGATGGAGGGGCAGAACGCCGCCTGGATTCTCACCTCCGCCACCCTGGCGGTGGGGGGCGGTTTCGACCACTTCATGAGCCAGCTCGGCATCGAGGAGGCGCACACCCTCTGCCTGGAGAGTCCCTTCGACTACGGTTCCAACGCCCTCCTCTATACCCCGCCGGAGATGCCGGAGCCCGCTTCCCGCGACTACACCCGGCGGGTGGTGGAGGCGGCGCTGCCGGTGCTCCAGGCGAGCAGAGGGCGCGCCTTCCTGCTCTTCACCAGCCACCGGGCCCTGCAGGAGGCCCACCGCCTGCTTGAGGGGCGCATCCCCTGGCCGCTGCTGGTCCAGGGGAGTCTGCCACGGGGCGAGCTGTTGCGGCGTTTTCGCGAGCTGGGCGACGCGGTACTGCTGGGCAGCCAGAGCTTCTGGGAGGGAGTGGACGTACGCGGTGAGGCCCTCTCCTGCGTGATCATCGACAAGCTCCCCTTCGCCTCGCCGGGCGATCCCGTCCTGGCGGCGCGCATCGACCTGCTCCGCGAGCGGGGCGGTAACCCCTTCATGGACTACCAGCTCCCCCATGCGGTGATCAGCCTCAAGCAGGGGGTGGGTCGGCTGATCCGGGACGTGGACGACCGGGGGGTGCTGATGCTGTGTGATCCTCGGTTGCAGGCGCGTCGCTACGGCGCCATCTTCCTGCGCAGCCTGCCGCCCATGCGACGTACCGACGACCTGGCGGAGGTGCGGGCATTCTTCCGGAGTATGGAGATTCATGAAGATACTGGCACTTGATACGGCCACCACCGCCTGCAGCGCCGCCCTCTGGCTCGACGGGGAGCTGCACGAGCGGTTCGAGGTGACCCGGCGGGAGCACACCGCCCTGTTGCTGCCCATGGTGGAGGCATTGCTCGCCGAGGCGGGCCTGGGGGCGAAGGGAGTCGACGCGGTGGCGGTGGGGCGGGGGCCCGGCAGTTTCACCGGCGTGCGGATCGCCGCCGGCGTCGCCCAGGGGTTCGCCCTCGGCGCCGATGTGCCGGTGGTCCCGGTCTCCTCCCTGGGGGCGCTGGCCCTCGGTGCCGCGCGGGAGAGCGGGGCGCGCGGCAC
>JALTLT010000150.1 GCA_027001815.1 Gammaproteobacteria bacterium
TCAGCCCCATCCCCTCGGGAATGTCGAGGCTGGCCAGCGATTCACGGATGGTATTGCGATCCTCGCCCTCGATGCGGCGGGAGATTCCCCCGGCACGGGGGTTGTTGGGCATCAGCACCAGGTAGCGGCCGGCGAGGCTGATGAAGGTGGTGAGGGCGGCTCCCTTGTTGCCGCGCTCCTCCTTCTCCACCTGGACCACCAGCTCCTGGCCTTCGCGCATCACCTCCTTGATGTTGACCCGGCCGCCGCCGCTGGCCGCGCCTTCCCTGAAATAGCTGCGGGCAATCTCCTTGAGGGGGAGGAAACCGTGCCGTTCCGCGCCGTAGTCGACGAAGGCGGCCTCGAGGCTGGGTTCGATGCGGGTGATCTTACCCTTGTAGATGTTTGATTTCTTCTGCTCCCGGGAGGGGCTTTCGATATCGAGATCGTAGAGGCGCTGGCCATCTACCATGGCCACCCGCAACTCCTCTTCCTGAGTTGCGTTGACGAGCATTCTCTTCATTGTATGCGGTCTCTCCAGCGCTCGACCGCCACCACGGCGTAAGCCGATCACTCGGCGCACGGTCTGCCCGGAGCAACGAGGGCGCCAACCGGAGGAGGCGCAGCAGGAACTGTTGCAGAATCAGGTGCATCGTGCGTTACCAGTTGTCGTTGGGCTACACGCCCGGGGTACGCATCAGGCCGTGGCCCGGCATCTGCCGGGATGGGGTCGGCCCTGTCGGGATGGGCCGTGCCCCGGAGATCCTGTGTCGTCCGGAACGACTGGCGGGCGTCGACCGCCAGGGGTGACGCCATTCGTGTTCGGCTTCCCGCTTGCAGGATCGGGAGCGCTTTCGTTGTCTGTTGAACTCCAGACCACCGGGCGAAGCTGCCGCGCCCGGTGGGTGAAAACCCGGATCGGCCATCGCCGACCACCAATGGTTCTTGGGTACTGCGCGGGTGGATCATCCCCCCGCTGACGCCTGGCTGCCGTCTCACCGCCGCCAGAGGCCGGAAAAAAGTCCTCGACACTATACCAACGATCCGGAAGCGCGGCAAATTCTCCCAAAAAACAAGGTCTCCCCTTCTCCTCGTCCCTCACTCGAGGAGAGAGCGTCGGGCAATGCTGGTACCATACACCCATGGATGGGGAACGGAACCGGCCGGCCGCCCGCGTCGAGGTGATCGACGCCGCCGCAGCGGGCCAGCGGATCGACAACTGGCTGCTCTCCCGGCTCAAGGGGGTGCCCAAGAGCCGGGTCTACCGCCTGCTGCGTACGGGGCAGGTGCGGGTCAACGGCGGACGCATCAAGGCGCCCTATCGCCTGCGGGCGGGTGACCGGGTGCGTATCCCTCCCGTGCGGACCGCCGTCGAGGGTGAGACGCCGGCCATCCCGGAAGGGGTGATCGCGAGACTCCGGGAGGCGGTGCTCCACGATGCGGACGATCTGCTCGTGATCGACAAACCGTCCGGAATCGCCGTCCACGGGGGTAGCGGTCTGGCCTGGGGGGTGATCGAGGCGCTGAAGAGCCGGGAACCTGGCTTCCTCGAACTTGTCCATCGTCTGGACAGGGAGACCAGCGGTTGTCTTCTGCTCGCCCGCAGCCGGGAGGCGCTGCTGGCCACCCAGCGGGCGTTCCAGCAGGGTGAGGTGGAGAAGAGCTATCTGCTGCTGGTGCGCAGCGAGTGGCCGGAGGGGCGGATGCGGGTGGACGCGCCCTTGCGGCGTGACCTGCAGCGCGGGGGGGAGCGAGTGGTCGAGGTGCGGCAGGACGGGCGTGAGGCACTCACCGAGTTCGAGGCGGTGGAACGCTATCGCGGTGCGACGCTAGTGAGGGCTGTTCTGCACACCGGTCGTACCCATCAGATCCGCGTCCATGCCGCCCATCTGGGACACCCGCTGGCAGGCGACGAACGCTACGGGGACCGGGCCTTCAACCGGCAGATGAGGGAGCTGGGGTTGCGGCGACTCTTTCTTCATGCCAGCAGTCTGGTTCTGCCGGTGCCGGGCCGCGACGAACGCCTGACCGTCTCCTCGCCGCTGCCGGAAGAGCTGCAAGACGTGTTGAACCGACTGGAGAACCGATGAGACCTGACACTTTTCCCCGCCTGGTGATCTTCGACTGGGACGGGACCCTGATGGACTCCGAACACCATATCGTCGCCTGCCTCCACGCCGCCATGGACGATCTGGGCCTGGAGCGGCTCCCTGCGGAACGGGTGAGGGGGATCATCGGGCTCGGCCTGCGTGAGGCGGTGGAGGGGCTCTTCCCCGGGCGTGGCGCCGACGATGCCTTCGTGGACCGCTTCGTGGCCGCCTACCGGAGCCACTTTTTCGATCCCGCAGCGGGATCGAGCCTCTTCGAGGGGGCCCGGGAGGTGGTGGAACAGTTGCACGGGGAGGGGTTTCTGCTCGCGGTGGCGACCGGCAAGAGTCGCCGTGGCCTGGAGATGGCGCTCGATCAGACGGGGCTGCGCAGTGCCTTTCACGTCACCCGTTGTGCCGACGAGAGTCGTTCCAAGCCCCATCCCCGGATGCTGTGCGAGATCCTCGATGAGGTGGGGGTCGCCGCAGCCGAGGCGGTGATGGTGGGGGACACCGAGTTCGACCTGGCGATGGCCGTCGCGGCGGGCGTGGGAGGTATCGGCGTGAGCTACGGTGTCCACGAGGTGGAGCGTTTGAAACGCCATCGACCGTTGGCGCTCATCCATCAGATTCGTGAACTGCCGCACGTGCTGATGGCACTTCCCAAGGAGACGGCCGGCATGGAGCCGGCCATGGAAAACAAGAAAGCGAGGGTGATCCATGAGTGAGCGAGAGGACCCGGGGCACAAGACTCCGGCAGATGCGGGATGGGAGCGGGAACTGCTGAAGGATCTGGCGTGGGCCTCCCTCAAGGAACAGCGGCGGGCGCGACGCTGGGGGCTGCTCACCCGCTTCCTGTTCCTCGGTTATCTGGTTGCCCTGCTGTGGGTCTTCACCGCCGACCAGACGGAAGTGACGCTGCACAAGCCTGGTGACCAGTTCGCGGCCGTGGTGGATCTGCAGGGAATCATCGCCGAGGACAGCGAGGCCTCGGCGGAGCTGGTGATCGCCGCCCTGCGGGATGCCTTCGAGGCGAAGGGGGCCAAGGGAGTGATCCTGCGGGCCAACAGCCCCGGCGGCAGCCCCGTACAGTCCGACTACGTCTTCAACGAGATCCGCCGGTTGCGGGAGGAGTATCCGGATATGCCCCTCTACGCGGTGATCACCGATCTCTGTGCCTCCGGTTGCTACTACATCGCTGCGGCGGCCGACGAGATCTACGCCAACCCCTCCAGCATCGTCGGCTCCATTGGCGTGATCAACGCCGGGTTCGGCTTCGACGAGGCGATTCGCAAGCTGGGTCTCGAGCGGCGCCTCTTCACCGCCGGTGAGCACAAGGGGTTCCTCGACCCCTTCTCTCCGCTGAAGGAGGAAGAGGTGGTTCATCTCCGGCAGATCCTCGGCGAGATTCACGGGCGTTTCATCGCCGCAGTGAAAGAGGGTCGGGGGGAACGGCTGAAAGAGGATCCGCAGCTCTTTTCCGGTCTGGTGTGGACAGGAGAGAGGGGGCGTGAACTGGGTCTCGTCGACGGTTTTGCCAGCGTCCGGGAAGTGGCCAGGGAAAAACTCGAGGTGGACGAGACCCGGAACTTCACGCATGAGGAGGACATCTGGCAGAGACTCGCCGACCGGCTGGGCGTGGCCATCGGCAAGGGGGTCGGTCGGGCCCTGCAGGGGAGTGTCACACCGCAGGCGCTGTCGCCCTGAACGGCCGTGCGGGAAAAGCCATCATACGGTAGCCCCGGCATGCACGGAGGCTGTGTGGCCAGTTTCGGCGATCGCGGCTCTTCGAGCGCAGCCGCCTGCCTGCTCCCCCCCCGTTTTCGATATCTTGCTAGCAGCCTGTCGGTCTTTGATAAGCCATCAGGTTCTGGTGCTTCCCGCCTCTCGGGGCAGAAGTGATGGCTACGCCTTGCGCTGCAGGGCGGCACACTCGAACACGCCAGACGCACATCCATCCGGCAGCTTCACGCGACTTTCGGGCTAGCAGGCTGTTGAAAAACTCCGTTTTTCTGCAGCCTGTGCCACGGTGCAGGGATGCACCGCCGTTTTCAATGACGCCAACTCATTGAAAACGTGAGGAAGCCGGAAATCGCATTTTCGGCTTCCGGCGTTGAAAAAGGCCAGGACGGCCTTTTTCAACATCCTGCTAGGGGATGACGATGCCCTCCGCCGCCAGCATCTCCACCAGGCGGATCAGGGGCAGGCCGATAAGGGCGGTGGGATCCTCTCCGCTCATCCGCCGGAAGAGGGCGATGCCCAGCCCTTCAGATTTGAAGCTTCCGGCACAGTTCCAGGGGCGGTCGTGGGCCAGGTAGCGGCGGATCCGGCCGTCGTCCAGCTCGCGAAAGGTGACCTCGAAAGGGATCACGTCCACCTGCGCCCGGTCGGTGGCCGTGTTGAGCAGGCAGAGACCGGTGAGAAAGGTGACCGTTCGACCCGAGGCACGGCGCAGTTGCTCCGCGGCGCGCTCGGGGGAGCCCGGTTTTCCCATCACCTCGCCCTCGAGGATCGCCACCTGGTCGGAACCGATCACCAGGGCACCGGGGTGACGCAGGCCCACCGCCCGTGCCTTGCTCTCCGCCAGGCGCCGGACCAGGAGTTCCGGCGTCTCCCCTCCAAGCCGGCTTTCGTCCACCTCCGGAGAGTCGGTCTCGAAGGGGATGGCAAGTCGCTCAAGGAGTTCACGGCGGAAGGGCGAGGTGGAACCGAGGATGAGGGTCTTGGAGGGCATGGCACGGGTTCCCGGGCTGCAGCAGGGCGACCGCATTTTCTAACCCGCGCCACGTCACCTGTCAAGCCGTGGAGGTGAGGTTCACCGTCAGCCGGGAAGGGCGGGGCAGGGCGCGTTTCCACTTTGACAGTAGGTTGTTGTCACAGCTACAATTAGCCGCTTATGTCGGGTATCTTGCCAGATCGCGTCGACGCGCTGCGTTTCGCCCAGGAGAGGGTCGAGATGCAGGGAGAGATCGCGCTTTCACGGTTGTCGCGGCTCGTCACGCAGTTGCGTGGAGAGGGGGAGGCGCTGGTGCGGCTCCGTTTCGGGGTCGATGAACGGGGACAGTCTTTCGTCACCGGGGAACTGGAGGCGGCGGTCGAACTCACCTGCCAGCGTTGCCTCCAGCCGGTCTCGGTGCCGCTGGAAGTCGATTTCCGGTTGGGGATGGTGAAGGACGACGCCCAGGCGCGGGGACTGGACGAGGGCTACGAACCGGCGCTCCTGCAGGGGCCGACGCTCTCTCTCCACGAGATCGTGGAAGACGAGTTGCTGCTGGCACTGCCGCCGGTTCCGCGGCATCCGACCGGTGAATGCCCCGCCGGCGAAGGCACTCTCCGCTTCGGTGAGCTCCCTGAACCCGACGAAGAGACGGACAACCCCTTCGCCGTGCTGCGCGGCCTGAAGGGTAGAGGGGAGGGCGGCTGATCCCGCCCCACCCCGCCGACAGTCGCAGAGATTGCAGAACCAGAACGGAGACCACAGACCATGGCAGTTCAACAGAATCGCAAGACTCCTTCCAAGCGCGGTATGCGTCGCTCCCACGACAAGCTCTCCGCCCCCACCCTCTCCATCGAGCCGGAGACCGGTGAGACCCATCTGCGTCACCACGTGAGCCCCGAGGGCTATTACCGTGGTCGCCGGGTCGTGACCACCCGCAAGTAGGGTTTCCACCTTGCCGGCCGTCGGGACTGCCCCTGGCCGGTGAACCATCGGTCGTTGCGCGAGGTCAGGTTGCCAGCCACTCCATGAACCGGATTCGAACCATAGCCCTGGACGCCATGAGCGGTGACCACGGCGCGGAAGTGGTGATTTCCGCCGCGGTCCACACCCTCAGGCAGCGGCAGGATCTGCACCTGATCCTGGTGGGAGACGAGGCGGAGCTGACGGAGGGACTCCGACGTCAGGGGAGGGATGCCGATGGCGCCTCCCTCTCCATCCAGCACGCCAGCCAGGTGGTGACCATGGATGACAAGGTGGCTCACGCCCTGCGCAACAAGCGCGACTCCTCCATGCGGGTGGCCATCAACCTGGTCAAGGAGGGGAGGGCCGATGCCGCGGTGAGCGCCGGTAACACCGGGGCGCTGATGGCCACCGCCCGATATGTCCTCAAGACCCTGCCGGGTATCGATCGCCCCGCCATCTGCACGGCCCTGCCGTCCATCGAGGGTCACTCCCACGTTCTCGATCTGGGTGGCAACGTGGATTGTGCGCCGGAGCATCTCTTCCAGTTCGCCGTGATGGGGTCGGTGCTTTCGTCGGCGGTGGATGGCATCGAGCGGCCGCGGGTTGGCCTGCTCAACATCGGTCAGGAGGAGATCAAGGGCAACGAGCGGGTCAAGGAGGCGGGGCGTCTGCTCGCCGAGAGCAGTCTCAACTATATCGGCTTCGTCGAGGGCAATGACATCTACATCGGGGGTGCCGATGTGGTGGTGTGCGACGGTTTCGTCGGCAACGTCATGCTCAAGACCACCGAGGGAGTGGCCAAGATGATCGGCCACTACATGCGCGAGGAGTTCACGCGCAATCCGCTGACCCGGCTGGCGGGGCTGGTGGCGATGCCGGTGCTCAACGCCTTTCGCAAGAAGATCGATCCCCGTCGCTACAATGGCGCCAGTCTGCTGGGGCTTCGCGGGATCGTCATCAAGAGTCATGGTGGCGCCGACAATCTGGCATTTGCCAATGCCATCAAGATCGCCGCGCTGGAGGTGGACAACGCCGTTCCCCAGCGCATCCACTCGCGGCTCGAATCGATGCTGGCGCAAGGGGCACCGGATTGAAATACTCACGAATCACTGGCACGGGCAGCTACCTCCCGGAGAAGGTTCTCACAAATCACGATCTGGAGAAGATCGTCGATACCAGCGATCGCTGGATCGTCGAACGTACCGGTATTCGCAAGCGACACGTGGCGGCCGACGACCAGACCACCTGCGATCTGGCCGAGTACGCCGCCCGGCGCGCGATGCAGGCGGCGGGGGTCTCCGCCGGTGACATCGACCTGGTGATCGTCGCGACCACCACGCCGGACCAGGTCTTCCCCAGCACCGCCTGCCTCCTGCAGCAGCGACTGGACATTCACGGCTGCTGCGCCTTCGACATCCAGGCGGTGTGCACCGGTTTCGTCTATGCCATGGGGATCGCCGACAAGTTCATCCGAACCGGCAGTGCCCGCTGCGCGCTGGTGGTGGGAGCGGAGACCCTTTCGCGCATCGTCGACTGGAGCGACCGAAGCACCTGCGTGCTTTTCGGCGATGGTGCCGGCGCGGTGGTGCTGCAGGCCTCCGACGAGCCGGGGATCCTCTCCAGTCATCTTCACGCCGACGGCAGCTACGAGAGCCTGCTGCGGGTGCCGGTCGGTGTCTCCCAGGGATATGACCGCCTCAAGGAGGAGGGGGCCTACATCGAGATGAAGGGCAACGAAGTGTTCAAGATGGCGGTCAACACCCTGGGCCGGATCGTCGACGAGACCCTCGAGGCCAACGGCCTGGAGAAGGGGGACGTGGACTGGCTGATCCCGCACCAGGCCAACATCCGCATCATCAATGCGACGGCGAAGAAGCTCAAGATGCCCACGGACCGGGTGGTGATCACCGTCGCCGAGCACGGGAACACCTCCGCCGCCTCGGTGCCACTGGCCCTCGACACGGCGGTGAGAGACCGGCGTATCCGCCGCGGAGAGCTGTTGCTGATGGAGGCGTTCGGTGGCGGATTCACCTGGGGATCGGTACTGCTCCGCTATTAAGGAAACTCTGAACAATTCATCCCTGAATTGTCAGAGTACGGGAGCCGAAAAACGCGGTTTTCGGCTCCCTTGCAAAATCAATCACCTGCGGTGATCGATTTTGGCGGCACCTCCCTGTGCCGCAGGAATCTCTGAATAAATCAGAGATTCTTAACAGGATGTTGAAAAAGGCCGTCCTGGCCTTTTTCAACGCCGGAAGCCGAAAATGCGATTTCCGGCTTCCTCACGTTTTCAATGATCTTTCGTCATTGAAAACGGCGGTGCATCCCTGCACCGCGGCACAGGCTGTCGAAAAACGGTGTTTTTCAACAGCCTGTTAATGCCTTTGTCGAGAGACGGGCATGGTTCGAGAAAAATCCAATAAAACAAGCTGGTTATAAGGAAGTTTCAAAGTAATCGACAAAATGTGCGGGCGCGGCCGAAACGGCCATGACCAGGATGAATCTTCGGGGGATCTACATGAAGAACGCATTCGTCTTTCCGGGACAGGGTTCGCAGTCGCCCGGCATGCTCGGCGAACTGGCTGCCTCCTCTCCTCTCGTGGAAGAGCTCTTCGCCGAGGCCTCCGAGGCGCTGGGCTACGACCTGTGGCGGGTGGTGTCGGAAGATCCGGAAGGGCGCCTCAACGACACCCGGGTGACTCAGCCGGCGATGCTGGTGGCCGGGTACGCCGTCTGGCGTGTCTGGAAGGCCCGGGGGGGGCGCGATCCCCTCTGCATGGCGGGGCACAGTCTGGGTGAGTACACTGCGCTGGTGGCGGCCGACGCGTTGCCGTTGGTCGATGCCGTGAGGCTGGTGGCCGACCGCGGGCGGTTCATGCAGGAGGCGGTGCCGGCGGGGGAGGGGGCGATGGCCGCCATCCTCGGGCTCGACGACGAGGTGGTACGACAGGTATGCAGCGAGGCCGCCGCGGGCGAGGTGGTCGAGGCGGTCAACTTCAACGCCGTCGGTCAGGTGGTGATCGCGGGGTCGAAGAGCGCGGTGGATCGGGCAGTGGAACTGGCCAGGGCGCGGGGAGCCAAGCGCGCCGTGACGCTGCCGGTCAGCGTCCCCTCCCACTGCGCCCTGATGAAACCGGCCGCCGAACGGCTGGCAGAGAGGCTCCGTTCCGTGCCCCTGGTTTCTCCGCGCATCCCGGTGCTGCACAATGTGGATGTGGCCTCCCACGCCGATCCGGAAGAGATCCGCGCCGCACTCGTCGCCCAGTTGCACAGCCCCGTGCGCTGGGTGGAGACCATTCGCCGCATGGCCGGGGAGGGGGTCGAGAGGATCGTGGAGTGTGGTCCCGGAAGGGTGCTGGTCGGGCTCAATCGCCGTATCGAACGGCGTATGCCTGCGGTGGCCCTCTTCGAGCCCGCCGCCATCGACGAATTGCTGAAGGAGGAGAATTCATGAGCCTGGAGAATCAGCTCGCCCTGGTGACCGGCGCCAGCCGCGGTATCGGTCGCGCCATTGCGGAGAAGTTGGGCCACCTCGGCGCCACGGTGGTGGGGACCGCGACTACCGAGAAGGGAGCGGAGGCCATCTCTGCCTATCTGCGCGAGAAGGGAGTTCGCGGTGCCGGCCATGTGCTGGATGTGACAAGCAGCGAGAGCATCGCCGCGCTGATGGAGTTCGTCTCCGGGCAGTTCGGCTCTCCGCAGATCCTGGTCAACAACGCCGGCATCACTCGTGACAATCTGGTGATGCGGATGAAGGACGATGAGTGGCAGCAGATCATCGACACCAATCTCAGCTCGGTTTTCCGCATGACCAAGGCGTGTCTGAGGGGCATGATGAAGGCGCGCCATGGCCGGGTCATCACCATCGGATCGGTGGTCGGAGTGATGGGGAACGCCGGACAGGCCAACTATGCCGCCGCCAAGGCGGGGCTGGTGGGTTTTTCCAAGGCGCTGGCCCGCGAGGTGGGTTCCCGTGGAATCACCGTGAACGTGGTGGCTCCCGGTTTCATCGAGACCGACATGACCCGTGCCCTCTCCGATGAGCAGCGGAGTGCGCTCAAGGGGCAGATCCCCGCCGGTCGTCTCGGCACCGTGGAGGACATCGCGGAGGCGGTCGCCTTCCTCGCCTCTGCAGGGGCGGGATACATCACCGGCGAGACCCTGAACGTCAACGGTGGCATGTACATGGTGTGATCGTGTTGCCGGCGTGGCGGGAGAGCGCCGGAGTGGCTATTCTGGAACGAAGGGGCCGCGGGAGAGCCTCCCCCGGTGGTCCGGCCGACTCGGGGATAGGTACTCCGATCTTCCTGTTCGATAACGGTGTACGGCCCGGGACAACTGCCCGAAGGGGGGTAGCGGGAGATCCCGTCGGTCCGCTCGTCATGACCTGGAGTGGCTTCCAGGTAACGAAAACGGGCGAAATCCCCCTTGCGGGAGAGCGGATGGTGCCGCTTTTTCGGTTGGCACGGCGCGGGGGTTTCAATACAATACCGCCGCAGCCCGGTCTGTCGCGGGCCAAACCTGGGTAATCTATAGAGGACATTCGAATAATGAGCAGCATCGAAGAACGCGTCAAGAAAATCGTTGTGGAACAGTTGGGTGTGAAGGAAGACGAGGTCACCAACGAGGCCTATTTCGTGGATGATCTTGGCGCCGACTCCCTGGATACGGTGGAGCTGGTGATGGCTCTCGAGGAGGAATTCGATTGCGAGATCCCCGACGAGGAGGCCGAGAAGATCACCACCGTCCAGCAGGCGATCGACTACATCAACAGCCACACCGGCTGACTCCCCTGTCCGGCCCGGATCGGGCCGCTCCCGAGGGAGCGGCGCCGGTTCGACCGTGGCCGCCCGACTGCAGCTCGACAGAAGGAACCCCATCTTGTCCAAACGTCGCGTCGTGATCACCGGAATGGGTATCGTCTCGCCGGTGGGTAACTCGCTGGAGCAGGCCTGGGAAAACATCCTGGCCGGTCGCAGCGGCATCGCTCTCATCGATCACTTCGATGTCTCCCCGTTCCCCAGCAAGATCGCCGGCGCGGTGAAGGATCTCGATATCTCGGCCTACATCCCGAAGAAAGAGATCAAGAAGATGGACCCGTTCATCCACTACGGGCTCATCGCCTCCATCCAGGCCATCGAGGATGCCGGTCTCGAGGTGACGGAGGAGAACGCGGAGCGGATCGGCGTGGCGGTCGGTTCCGGCATCGGCGGCATCGGTTCCATCGAGAAGGGGTACGAGAACTACCTGAAGGGTGGCCCGCGCAAGATCTCCCCCTTCTTCGTGCCACAGGCGATCATCAACATGATCTCCGGTCATGTCTCCATCCGTTACGGGCTCAAGGGGCCCAACATTGCCATCGTCACCGCCTGTACCACGGGTACCCACAATATCGGTGATGCGGCCCGCATGATCGCCTACGGTGATGCCGACGTCATGATTGCCGGGGGAGCCGAGATGGGTATCACGCCGACCGCCATGGGCGGTTTCGGGGCCGCCAAGGCCCTCTCCACCCGCAACGACGAACCGGAGAAGGCGAGTCGGCCCTTCGACCAGGAGCGTGACGGCTTCGTCATGGGTGACGGTGCCGGGGTGATGGTCCTGGAAGAGTACGAGCATGCGAAGAGGCGTGGCGCCCGCATCTATGCGGAGCTGGCCGGTTTCGGTCTGAGCGCCGACGCCTTCCACATGACACAGCCTCCCAAGGATGGTGATGGCGCCCGCCGCTGCATGCTTCACGGCCTGCGCGACGGCAGGATCGACCTGGACGAGGTGGATTACATCAATGCCCACGGCACCTCCACGCCGGCTGGCGACGTGGCGGAGACCTGGGCCATCAAGAACACCTTTGGCGACCATGCCTACAAGCTGGCAGTCAGCTCCACCAAGTCCATGACCGGCCATCTGCTGGGGGCTGCCGGCGGCATCGAGGCGATCTTCTCGGTTCTGGCGATCCGTGACCAGATCGCGCCACCCACCATCAATCTCGAGAATCCGGACCCCGATTGCGATCTCGACTACGTGCCAAACGAGGCCCGCGAGATGAAGATCGACGTCTGTCTCTCCAACTCCTTCGGTTTCGGTGGCACCAACGGCACGCTGGTCTTCCGCAGGCTGAAGTGAGGTACGGAGGGGTACCCCTCCAGAGAACCGGGATTCGATCGTGACCTCCATCTGCTCCAGCCCGGAGATTGCATCAAGGATCCGGATTCAGGGTGAAGCTGGCAAAGCAGGTTGGACGATCGTTCGAAGAAGCATGGCCATCGCTATGGTTCGAGAAGGATCGCTCAAGATGCGCAGCCAGATTCACCCTGAATCCGGATAGGCACAGACTGTCCTCCGGCTCTGTTGCCCCGATTCGCGCCACGACCCTGTGAATAAATGGACCGAATCCCGATCCGTGACGCCGCCTCGGTGCAATATCCGGGCTGGCCGTGGCGGCGGGGCCGGGTGCCTCGTAAGGGAGTTTCCGGGCCGGGCCGATCTCCTCGGCCTCAGAAGGGTCGATCCCCAACGCTATCCCCACCTCTTGCAGAGCGTCGCCCACGGCACCGATCAGGCCCGCTACGATATTCTCTTCGCCTTTCCCCAGGGGGTGCTCCAGAGGCGAAAGGAGGATGTGGGCTCTTTCCTCGCGGGCCTTGACGCCCTTGCCCGAGATCGTCGGGGAGAGGAGAGAGAGCGCGCCCCCGAACTCCCTTTTCGGGGAGGATGGTTCCTCTATCTCGCCTATGAGCTGGCCGGCGGCATCGAACCGGTCCTGCGGCTCCCCCCAGCCCCCCAGAGAGGCCCCGTCGCCTTCGCCCAGCGCATCCCCGCGGCTGTGATCGTCGACCATCGCCGAGAGGCGACCTTCCTCCTGGTCGAGGCGGGTGGGGACTGCGCCATGCTCGAAGCCATGGCGAAGGATCTGAAGCGTGTGACCCGCCCGGCCGTTCAGGAGCTTCCCGCGATCCGCTTTCGGGAGGAGGAGCCGTCCCGCTATCTGGATGCGGTCTCCCGCATCGGCCGTTACATCCGCGATGGGGATGTCTTCCAGGTCAATCTCTCCCGCCTCTGGGAGGGGGAGGCCGACCGGCCAGTGGATGCGGATCTTCTCTATGCCCGGCTGCGGCGCTCCAATCCGGCCCCCTTCGCGGGCATCGCGAGTCTGCCCGGCTGCACGGTGGTCTCCTCCTCACCGGAACGACTCGTGGAGGTGCGTTCCGGCAGGATCCAGACCCGCCCCATCGCGGGGACCCGACCCCGGGGGCGGCAAGGGACCGAGGATCTGCGTTTCTCCGCAGAACTGCTGGCCCACCCCAAGGAGCGTGCCGAACACATCATGCTCATCGACCTGGAACGCAACGACCTCGGGCGGGTCTGCCGTCCCGGCAGTGTCCAGGTGAACGAGTTGATGGTGCTCGAGAGCTACGCCCACGTTCACCACATCGTCTCCAACGTGCGGGGGGAACTCCGGCCCCATGTGACACCCGGTCAGGCGATCGCCGCCGTCTTTCCCGGTGGTACCATCACGGGTTGTCCCAAGGTGAGATGCATGGAGATCATCGCCGAACTGGAAGGAGAGGGAAGGGGGACCTATACCGGCTCCATGGGCTATCTCAATCTTGATGGCGACATGGATCTCAACATCCTGATCCGTACCCTGGTGGTGGAGGAGGAACGGGTCCACTTTCGGGCCGGCGCCGGCATCGTCGCCGATTCCGATCCGCGGCGGGAACTGGAGGAGACCCGGGCCAAGGCACGGGGTCTGCTGCTGGCGGTGGAGGCCGAAGGGTGATTCTCGTCGACGGTCATCCCCGTGAGTGGATCCTGGTGAGCGACCGGGGGCTTCAGTATGGCGATGGCCTCTTCGAGACCCTGGCGGTAAGGGATGGGCGGATCCGTCACTGGCAGGGCCATTGGAGGCGCCTGCTGGAGGGGTGCCGCCGCCTGGGGATCGAGCCGCCCCGGGAGGAGATCGTGCAGGAGGAGGTGCTGCGGGTCGGCGAAGGTCCGGAACGGCGGGTGGTGAAGGTGGTGATCACGCGCGGTGCGGGTGGTCGGGGCTATGCCCCCCCCGCCGTAGTCTCCCCGACCCGCATCGTCAGCGGGCATCCCTGGCCCGCCTGGCCCCGGGAGTTCGCCCAGGAAGGAGTGGCTCTGCATCTCTGTCGTACCGCTCTCGGCGACAATCCGACCCTGGCCGGCATCAAGCACCTCAACCGCCTGGAGCAGGTCCTGGCTAGGGGGGAATGGGACGATCCCCGAGTCCCGGAGGGGCTGATGCGGACCCTGGATGGACGCCCGGTTTGCGGTACCATGAGCAATCTGTTTCTCCACTGTGACGGACGGCTGGTAACCCCCACCCTGGATCGATGCGGGATCCGTGGCGTAACGCGGGCGGAAGTACTCGGGGCGGCCCGTTCGGAAGGCATCCAGGTCGAGGAGATCCCCTGTTCCATGGCGATGCTGGAAAGGGCGGAAGAGGTGTTTCTCACCAACAGTATCATCGGCATCTGGCCCGTACGGGCCCTGGGCGATGTGCACCGCTGGAGAGCGGGCCCGTGGGCCAGGCGGCTCGGTGAGTGGGTGGAGAGCCAATGGTGATCCGCAAGCGGAGGTGGCTTCTCGGCTCCGTGGGGACAGTGGTCGCGGTGCTGGCCGTTTTCGTTTCCCTGCAGTGGCGTGACTATCAGCGTTTTCTCGCCCGACCCCTAGTGCCTGCGGGAGAGGAGTCGATGATCCTGGAGCTCGAATCGGGGGAATCGATCCGGCACCTCGCCCGCCGTCTGGAGAGGGAAGGGGTGATCGAAAGGGCCCTCTGGCTCGAGCTGCTCGCCCGCATGGAGGGACAGGCGGAACGGATCCGCGCCGGGGAATACGAGATCCCTGCGCGGGCGACTCCAGCGGATCTGCTGAAGATCCTGGTCGGCGGACGGGTTCGCCAGTATGCCTTCACCATCGTCGAGGGGTGGACCTTCCGCGAACTGCGCCAGGCGCTCGCGGATGCTCCCGGTCTCACCATGACCCTGGAAGGGGTGGACGACGAGGGGGTCATGGAGCGTCTCGGCCATCCGGGAGAGCATCCGGAAGGGCGTTTCCTGCCGGAGACCTATCACTATCCGAAGGGGACCACCGATCTCCGCTTCCTCGAGCGGGCCTACGACCAGATGGCGGCACTGATGGCCCGGGAGTGGGAGGGGAGGAACGCCGATCTTCCGCTCCGCTCCCCCTACGAGGCGCTGATTCTCGCCTCCATCGTCGAACGGGAGACGGCCGTCCCCGCGGAGCGCCCGCTGATCGCCGGCGTGTTCGTCAACCGCCTGCGGCGCGGCATGCGTCTGCAGACCGATCCCACCGTCATCTACGGCCTGGGGGAGGCGTTCGACGGCAATCTGCGCAGTCGCGATCTCAGGCGTGACACCCCCTACAACACCTATACCCGAAAGGGATTGCCACCCACCCCCATCGCCCTGCCGGGAGCGGGAGCCATCCATGCCGCGCTCCACCCCGCTGAGACCGATGCCCTCTACTTCGTGGCGAAAGGGGATGGTACCCACCACTTCTCGGCAACCCTCAAGGAGCACAACAGGGCCGTAATCCGCTATCAGCTCGGCGGACGGGCCCGTCCTTTCTCTTCCAATCCGGAGGGCAAGAGTCCATGATCGCTCACATGGCGCGATTCATCACCATCGAGGGGGGCGAAGGGGCTGGAAAGAGCACCCAGATCGCCTGGCTTCAGCAACTCCTCGATGAGGCCGATATCCCTCATGTCACCACTCGCGAGCCGGGAGGTACGCCCCTCGGCGAGGCGATCCGCGGTTTGCTGCTGGGTGACCGCCATGCGGGCATGAGTGACGATGCCGAGCTGTTGCTGATGTTCGCGGCCCGGGCGGAACACCTGGCAAAGGTGATCCACCCTGCCCTGGCCACCGGGCAGTGGGTGATCTGCGATCGTTTCACCGATGCCACCTACGCCTACCAAGGGGGTGGCCGCGGGGTACCGGAGGATCGCATTGCCGAGATGGAGCGGTGGTGCCAGGGCGATTTTCGTCCCGATCTGGTGGTGCTGCTCGATATCGATCCTGCCGTGGGTCTCGAGCGGGTCGGACGGCGCGGTGAGAAGGATCGCTTCGAGCGGGAGGCGCGCCCCTTCTTCGAGAGGGTACGAGCCACCTATCTGGCCCGGGCGAGGCAGGTACCCGAGCGCTACCTGGTGGTGGATGCGTCGCGTTCGATCGAGGAAGTGAGGGCGACCATTCGAGAAGGGTTGCGGGAACGGCTGGGGGTGGGGTGATGATCCGGGAACCCCTGCCCTGGCAGACTCCACTCTGGGGGGGTATCCAGCACAGGCGAAGTAAGGGGCGGTTGCCCCACGCGCTGCTCCTGGAAGGCCCGCCGGGAGTAGGCAAGCGGCACTTTGCCGAAGCCCTGGCCGCCAGTCTCCTGTGTCGGGGGCCGGTAGAAGAGGGAGTCGCCTGCGGGGGATGCAGGGCGTGCCACCTGCTGGAGAGCGGCGCGCACGGTGATCTGCATCGGGTCACCCTCCTGCCGAGGGAGAGCAAACCGGAACAGCTCAGCAGTCAGATCAAGGTGGATCAGGTTCGTGAGCTCTGCCACGTGATGGGACTCACCGCCCACGAAGGGGGCTACAAGGTGGCTCTCCTCGATCCCGCCGAACGGATGACCGTGGAGGCCGCCAACAGTCTGCTGAAGACGCTGGAAGAACCCCCGGGCGATGTCCTGATGATGCTGGTGACGGATCAGCCGGGTCTGCTGCCGGCCACCATCCGTTCCCGATGTCAGCGGATCGGCTTCACCCCTCCCCCCGAGGAAGAGGGACGGGCGTGGCTGACACGGCGGCTCGAGGATGCCGAGCGTGCGGCACTGCTCCTCGCCCTTGCAGACGGCGCGCCGCTGAGGGCGCTGGAGATGGCGGAATCGGATGGTGCCGCCAATCGACTCGAGCTGCTGGAGGTGGTCGAGTCCCTGGCGCGGGGGGCGGGTGATCCCGTCTCGCTGTCGGCCCACTGGTATCGTCAGGCTCCACTGGAAGCGGTGGGCTGGATGGAGAGTTGGCTGGAGGACATGATCCGACTACACTGGAGCGACCGGCCCGCTCTGCTGCGCAATCGCGATGTGGCGGAGCGGTTGAAGAGGATGGCCCTCGGCTACTCACGCCGCGAGCTCTTCCTGCTCAGGGAAGAGACCCATCGCGCCGCCAGGCTGTTGCGTGGTGGCAGTATCAATGCCCAGCTCCTGCTGGAAGACCTGTTCACCGCCTGGGGTGGAGAAGAGACGGGAAAGGGGCTCGGCGGCGGATAGCGGCCGGGAGAAGGCCGGCAAACAGGATTCGAGGAGAAGACGATGGCAAAGGGTTCCATGCGACAGGGTATCCTCTCCCTGACCATCAAGGACAAGGCGGCGCTCTACGCCGCCTACATGCCCTTCATCAACAACGGTGGGCTCTTCATTCCCACCAACAAGCAGTATCGGGTGGGTGATGAGGTCTTCATGTTGCTCACCCTGATGGATGAGCCCGAGAAGATCCCCGTCGCTGGAACCATCATCTGGGTGACGCCGAAAGGCGCCCAGGGGAACCGGGCCGCAGGGATCGGTGTCCAGTTCAGCGACCAGGATGGCGGCTCCTCCCGGGCCAAGATCGAGACCTATCTTGCCGGCGCACTGGAATCGGATCGGCCCACCCACACCATGTAACATGACCGCCTCCCGTGCTGCTTGCTCAGGAGGCGGACGCCTGCTCCCGGGCGTCGCGCTCCGCGGTCGTCGGCACCATCAAGGGACAATCCACCTCGTGGTGGTTCCCGAGCTTTTTCCAGGCATACTCGAGGGCATGCTCCGTACGCCGGAAGAACCGACCCCGACCCACCTTGTCCACGAATCCACTGTGTTCCAGCACCTCCGTGACCTGCTTCTTCATGCGGGCGAACAGCACTTCCACTTCGGACTGCTCGAGCTGCTCGACCACCCGTTCCAGGATCTCCTCGCCCGTGGCATCTATCTGGTTGATCCCCTCGGCATCGACGATGACGAAACGCAGATCGGGATAGCGGGCCAGTTTCTCCAGCACCTTGTCGTGGAAATGGCTGGCATTGGCGAAGTAGAGTGATCCGTCCAGGCGAAGCACGGTGATGTTCGGGCAGGTGGCCAACCCATAGAGGTAGGCATCGCGCAGAGACCCGTCGGGGTGGCGGGACAACACGACGATGCGCGGCTTCATGGTGCGGTAGAGGTAGAGCCCAAGGGAGAGGAGCACACCGATCATGATGGCCGTGTCCAGATGGGGGGCGAAGATCAGGGTTGCACCGAAGGTGACCAGAGCTACCGTGGCATCCTGTCGGTGGACCCGCCACAGATGTCGGAAAGCGGACACATTGACCAGGCCGATCACGGCCATCATGATCACTGCAGCAAGTGTGGCCTGAGGAAGATGGTAGAGAAGAGGGGTCAGCCAGAGAAGGGTAACCACGACCACGAGCGTAGTGATCACCGAAGAGAATCCCGTCACCGCCCCGGCGTCGATATTGACCGCCGAGCGCGAGAACGATCCCGAGGTGGGATAGCTCTGGAAGAGGCTGCCCACCATGTTGGCGAGTCCCTGACCCATCAGTTCGCGATTGGCATCCAGATGTTGCCGGGTACGGGTCGCCATTGCCTTGGCGATGGAGATCGCCTCCATGAAACCGATCAGGGAGATGGCCACGGCGGAGAGGAAGAGCTGGGTGACGATGCTCATGTCCACCTTCGGCAGGGAGAACGCCGGCAGACCGGCAGGAACGACTCCCACGATCGCCCCCCCTGCTTCGAAGCGCACCTCACCTTCCGGAGAGATGTCTCGAATTCGCCAGCGCCGGCCGTCGGACCGCTCGCCAATCGGAAACTGATGAGCGAGATGGAAGGATTTCTCCTCCCCTCCGTCACCCAGCATCAACAGAAAGTGCAGACCTCGCAGTTCCTTCAGATCTGCCTGGGTTTCGGCCTCTTTCTCCCTCAAGGTCAGTCGCAAGGCATCCAGCCGGTGCAGGGCCTCCAGGGTCTGCGCATCGTCGGGCCCCAGGCGCGAGCGTGTCTCCACCCACTGCTTCTGAGCCTCCTCCAGCCGCTGCTGCAGGGTCACGATCTTCTTCTGAGCGGCCATCCGCTCGCCAATCAGGGTCACCACAGCCCGGTCGGCGATCCTTTCCACGCTGGTCTTGCGCTCCTGATGAAAGCCGCTCCCCCAGGAGAGCAGAGTGGTGAAGGCGACCGCAATCAACACGTTGGGCAGACGCGGAGCGAGGCGACGCAGCGACACCATGATGACAATCGCTGCAATCGCCATCCCCAAGGTGGGGAGATGGGTATCACCAACGGCCGCCCGTACGGTGTTCCATACCGTCTGATAGTGGTGGGGCGCCTTCTCCACCGTGACCCCGAACAGCTTGGAGAGCTGGGAAGTGGCGATGATGATGGCCGCCGCATTGGAAAACCCCAGTACCACCGGATGAGAGAGGAAATTGACCAGCACCCCCAGCCGCACCGCCCCCAGAAAGAACTGGAAGAGGCCCACCAGCAACGTCAGGGTGACGGCATAGGCGATGTAGCCAGCAGGATCTGCCGCCGCGATCGGCTCCAGCGCGGCGGCAGTGAGCAAGGAAACCACCGCTACGGGGCCCGTGGCGAGTTGGCGTGACGAACCGAACAGGGCTGCCACCGCCGGCGGCAGGAAGGCGGCATAGAGCCCGTAATAGGGGGGTAGCCCGGCGAGCTGGGCATAGGCCATGGACTGGGGGATGAGAACCAGCGCGACTGTAATGCCCGCAATCAGATCCGCACGTAATATACGTGGTGATCGCAGCTCCGGTGCCCAGTCGAGAAAGGGAAAAAAACGCCCGATTCCACGCAAATTGACAACTGACATGCGTATTCCTCCCCCTTTACTCCACCTTTGCGGCGGAGCATAACACCCTTTCCCGGCCTTCAAGAACCCATAGCCCCTTTCTTTCCGCCAGCCGGAACCCGACATCCGCCAAATCGCCCGAACCATCTCCCACTCCCCCGCGGAATTCAGAGAAATTCAGCAGAGAAATTCAGGACACCCATTCTCTGGCGATTGATGGGTGTCCTGAACAGACTTCACAGGGTGAAATCGAGCCATCGGGATGGGGATCCCGATTTCCGGGCGGTTTGGAGGGGGAACGATGATCTGGGAGGGGGGGCGGCCGCCCGGGATCCGACCGGAT
>JALTLT010000151.1 GCA_027001815.1 Gammaproteobacteria bacterium
TTCCGTTATCGGCAGGCGGGGGCGAGGCTGGAGCGTGCCTTTCCTTTCTGATCTGGATCATGGCCAGTGGCCCATTTGGCGTCTAGGATGAACGGGAGTCCAACAGCGAGGGAGAGACCCAAGTGGCGCAACGGCAGACGCTGACCATCGACGGTAACGAGGCGGTCGCCCGGGTGGCACACCGCCTCAACGAGGTGATCGCCATCTATCCCATCACCCCTGCCTCGCCGATGGGGGAGTGGGCCGACCAGTGGTCGGCCGAAGGGCTTCCCAACCTCTGGGGCACGGTGCCCGAGGTGATCGAGATGCAGAGTGAGGGGGGAGCCGCGGGTGCCATCCACGGTGCCCTGCAGGCAGGCTCCCTGGCCACCACCTTCACCGCCTCCCAGGGGCTGCTGCTGATGCTGCCCAACATGTACAAGATCGCCGGCGAACTGACACCGACGGTCTTCCATATCGCCGCCCGCTCGCTGGCCTGTCAGGCCCTCTCCATCTTCGGAGACCACTCGGACGTGATGAGCGCGCGGATGACCGGTTTCGCCCTTCTGGCCTCCGGGTCGCCGCAGGAGGCCCAGGATCTGGCGGTGATCGCCCATGCCGCCACCCTCGAGGGGCGGATCCCCTTTCTCCACTTCTTCGACGGCTTCCGCACCTCTCACCAGGAAGAGAAACTGGAGGTGGTGGAGGACGACACCCTGAGGGAGATGATCGATCCGGCCTGGATCGAGGGCCACCGCGCCCGCGCTCTCTCGCCCGAGCATCCGGTGCTGCGCGGAAGCTCCCAGAACCCGGATGTCTACTTCCAGGGGCGGGAGACGGTCAATCCCTGGTACCAGCGGCTGCCGGCCATCGTCCAGGGGGCGATGGACCGTTTCGCCCGGCTCACCGGACGCGCCTACCGCCTCTTCGATTACGTGGGGGCCGAGGATGCGGAGCGGGTGCTGATCCTGATGGGCTCCGGCGCCGAGACCGCCCACGAGACGGTGGAATACCTGGTCCGGCAGGGGGAGAAGGTGGGTCTGCTCAAGGTGCGGCTCTACCGTCCCTTCGACGCCTCTGCCCTGGTGGCGGCCCTGCCGGTGAGCTGCCGGCGGATCGCGGTGCTGGATCGTACCAAGGAGCCGGGGGCGGACGGCGAGCCCCTCTACAAGGACGTGGTGACGGCGCTGGCCAGCCACGTGACGGCGGTCGGGGGGCGCTTCACGGCCATGCCGCGGGTGATCGGCGGTCGCTACGGTCTCTCTTCCAAGGAGTTCACCCCCGCCATGGTGAAGGCGGTGCTCGACGAACTGGGGGGGGAGTCGCCGCGCAATCCCTTCACGATCGGCATCCACGACGACGTCTGTCACACCTCCCTGGAGTGGGACCGCAGGTGGCGGACCGACGCCCACCGCGACACCTTCCAGGGGGTCTTCTACGGGCTCGGTTCCGACGGCACGGTCTCCGCCAACAAGAACAGCATCAAGATCATCGGCAGCCACACGGAGCTGCATGCCCAGGGCTACTTCGTCTACGACTCCAAGAAGGCGGGGGCGGTGACCGTCTCCCATCTGCGCTTCGGGCCCAACCGGATCCGTTCCGCCTACCTCATCGAGGAGGGGGAGGCGGACTTCGTCGCCTGTCACCAGCCCGGCTTCCTCGATCGTTTCGACATGCTGGCGCTGGCCCGCCCCGGGGCCACCTTCCTGCTCAATACGCCGGAGCCTCCGGAGCGGGTCTGGGAGAGTCTGCCCGCGCCTGTGCAGTCGGCGATCCTCGAGAAGGAGATCCGTTTCTACGTGGTGGACGCCTACCGGGTCGCCTCCGAGGCGGGCATGGGGCGGCGCATCAATACGGTGATGCAGGCCTGCTTTTTCGCCATCGCCGGCATTCTGCCGGCGGAGGAAGCGATCTCGGCCATCAAGGAGGCGGTACAGAGCACCTACGGTCGCAAGGGTCGGCGGGTGGTGGAGAAGAACTTCCGCGCCATCGACGGCGCGCTGGCGGGTCTTTCGATAGTGGAGGTGCCGGAGCGGGTCACCTCCACCCGAACCCTGCGCCGGTCGGTGCCCGACGACGCCCCCCCCTTCGTGCGCGAGGTGACCGCGCTCCTCATCGACGGACGGGGGGACGAACTCCCCGTGTCACGCATGCCGGCGGATGGCACCTTCCCGCTCGGTACCGCCGCCTACGAGAAGCGGGGACTGGCCCAGGAGATCCCGGTGTGGGACGAGGTGCTCTGTACCCAGTGCGGCAAATGTCCGCTGGTCTGTCCCCACGCCGCCATCCGCAGCAAGCTCTTTCACGAGTCGGAACTCGAGGGGGCCCCTCCCTCCTTCCGCAGCGCGCCCATGCGTGGCAAGGGATTCCCGGAGGGGACACGGATCGCCTACCAGGTGGCGCCCGACGACTGTACGGGTTGCACCCTCTGCGTCGACATCTGTCCCATCCGCGACAAGAGTAACGCCAGTCGCAAGGCGCTCAACATGGCGGAGAAGGGGCCCCTGCTGGAGGCGGAGCGAGAGGCGTGGGCCTTCTTCGAGAGGCTGCCAGAGTACGATCGCAGCGCTCTCAAGCTCACCACCCTCAAGGGAGCGATGGCGCTGGAGCCCCTGTTCGAGTTCTCCGGTGCCTGTGTGGGCTGCGGCGAGACCCCCTACGTACGTCTCGCCAGCCAGCTCTTCGGCGACCGCATGATCGTAGCCAACGCCACCGGCTGCTCCTCCATCTACGGAGGGAACCTGCCCACCACCCCCTGGACCACCAATCGCGAGGGGCGCGGTCCCGCCTGGAACAACTCCCTGTTCGAGGACAACGCCGAGTTCGGCATGGGGATCCGGGTGGCCATCGACCAGCAGCGGCGCCAGGCGCGGGAGCTGCTGGAGGGGCTCGCCGATCGCCTCCCGGAGGAGCTGGTGCGGGCGATCCTCGAGGCGGACGAGTCGGATGAGGCGGCTATCCTGGCCCAGCGCGAACGGGTGGCGGAACTGCGTCGCCTGCTCGAGGCGATGGAGGAGGAGGCGGCGCGGCGCCTCCTTCGCCTCTCGGAGAACCTCTGCCGCAAGAGCGTCTGGCTGATGGGTGGGGACGGCTGGGCCTACGATATCGGCTACGGAGGTCTGGACCACGTCCTCGCCTCGGGACGTGACGTGAACATCCTGGTGCTGGACACGGAGGTCTACTCCAACACCGGCGGTCAGACCTCCAAGGCCACGCCGCGGGGAGCAGTGGCCAAATTCTCCGCCGGCGGCAAACCCACCGCCAAGAAGGATCTGGCGCTGCTGGCAATGGACTACGAGGACGTCTACGTGGCCCATGTCGCCTACGGGGCCAAGGACATCCAGACGCTGCGCGCCTTCCTCGAGGCGGAGGCGCATCCAGGTCCCTCCCTGATCATCGCCTACTCCCCTTGCATCGCCCATGGTGTCGACATGGCCTTCAACCATCGACAGCAGCAGTTGGCGGTGAAGAGCGGACACTGGCCGCTGTTCCGCTTCGATCCGGGGCGGATCGCGGAGGGACGCAATCCCTTGCATCTCGATTCGGAAGAGCCCTCCATCCCCTACCGGGAGTATGTGCGCAGCGAGACCCGGTTCAACATGCTCTGGAACACCCATCCCGAGGCGGCGGAGGCATTGGTGGAAGAGGCACAGCGGGAGGTGCTTCACCGCTGGCACTTCTACCGTCAGCTCTCGGAGATGGAGTGGAACGACGTCGCCTCCGTGGCGGCGTTCAAGGCGGGCGTGCGCGCGGAACAGGAGAAGGAGTGATGGTCGATCTCACCACCCGTTATCTGGGCATGGAACTGTCGAGTCCACTGGTGCCTTCCGCCTCGCCCCTGGGGCGTGATCTGGAGATGGCCCTGAGACTGGAGGATGCCGGGGCCGCGGCCCTGGTGATGGACTCCCTCTTCGAGGAGCGGATCGAGGAGGAGGAGCGGCGGCTGGAGCGCTTCGTCCTGGAGCAGGATCATGGCCACGCCGAGGCGCAGGGCTTCCATCCCATTCCCACCGGTTACCGCAGTTACCAGGAGGCCTACCTGGAGCGACTGGCGAGGCTCAAGGAGCGACTCTCCATCCCGGTGGTGGCGAGCCTCAACGGGATCACTCCCGGCGGCTGGGTGGAGCTGGGACGGGACCTCGAGGAGGCAGGCGCGGATGCTCTCGAACTCAATCACTACTACATCGCCGCCTCCGCGGAAGAGGACGCGGCGGCGGTGGAGGGGCGATACCTGGATCTGCTGGCCGAGCTGAAACGCCACATCTCCATCCCCATCGTCATGAAGCTGGGAAGCCAGTTCAGCGCCCCGGTCCAGATGGTGCGCCGGCTGGAGGAGGCAGGGGCGGCAGGGGTCTCCCTGTTCAACCGCTTCCACGTCCCCGACGTGGATCTGCAGACCCTGGAGGTGCGGCCCCAGTTGCAGCTCTCTACGCCCGGGGAGGCGCTGACACGGGTCCGCTGGGTGGCGCTGCTCCGTCCCCAGGTACGCTTCACGCTGGCGGTCACCGGTGGCTTTCACCGCTGGGAGGAGGCGGCCAAGGCACTGCTGGCAGGTGCGGATGTGGTACACCTCTGCAGTGTGCTGCTGCGGAAGGGGCCCGAGGCGCTGACGGTGATCCGGCTGGGCATCGAACAGTGGATGGAGGAGCAGGAGTACGACTCCCTGGAGCAGATCCGGGGCTGCATCTGTTACCCCCGGGCCATCGACCCCGCTTCCTGGCTGCGGGCCAATTACATCGATTCGCTGGAGAGCTACTGACCGTGCCGGCGGAAGGGAATTTCTCAGCAGGATGTTGAAAAAGGCCGTCCTGGCCTTTTTCGACGCCGGAAGCCGAAAATGCGATTTCCGGCTTCCTCACGTTTTCAATGACCCGGGGTCGTTGAAAACGGCGGTACATCCATGCACCGCGGCACAGGCTGCCGGGAAACGGTGTTTTTCAACAGCCTGTCAGCAGGGAGTGGAGTGCGTGGCGAGGAACCGTTCGATCTGGGCGGTCAGCTCTTCCATGCGCTCGGGAATCTCCTCCACCCACCGACGAATGGCGGCCTTCTCCAGTGCGCCGGCCGCCTCCTTCAGGGGCAGCACGGCGCAACACGCCGCCGCGCCATGGAGACGATGGGCGGCCGACTCCAGATTCTCGATACTGCCCGAACGCCACGCCAGATGGATGGAACGCTGCATCTCGGGCAGCTCTCTCACCAGCATCTCCAGCAGCTCCTCCGCAAGTTCGGCGTTGCCGCCACACAGCTCGATGGCGCGTCTCTGCACCCCTTTTTCGGCGGGGGGGTGGTGGTGGTGGACGGAGGGGGGCCTGGATGCCCCCCCGCGGGGAAACTGCTCCGTCGCGAGGGTGACCGGTCGCCCGAGCCAACGGCTCACCATCGCCCACAGTGACTCCTCCTCGATCGGTTTGACCAGGTAGTCGTCGAGCCCTGCGCGGATCAGCCGCTCCCGTTCTCCGTAGAGGGCGTTGGCGGTAACCGCGACGATCGGCGTACGGCGGCCACCATGCTCCATGGCACGCAGCCGGGCGGTGGTCTCGATGCCGTCCAGGACCGGCATCTGGATGTCCATGAGGATCAGATCGAAATAGCGGCTGGCGGCCAGCCGCAGGGCCTCCACGCCATTTGCGGCGGGGGTCACGTCGGCCCCCTGCTTCCTCAGGAGCGAGAGGGCCAGCTTGCGATTGATGTCGTTGTCGTCCACCACCAGGACATGGATGCCGGAGAGATCCGG
>JALTLT010000152.1 GCA_027001815.1 Gammaproteobacteria bacterium
TCGAAAGTGCCGCTCCAGGTATCCATCCGCCAGTAGAGATAGGTGGCATCCTGGGCCAGATAGAGCGCACTGATGTCGGTCCCGGCACCGCACTCGCTGTCACCCGCGCCATCTTCGAAGGCCGGGGCGATGCCGCTCCAGTCATCAGGCGCTCCGTCCACCACGATCGTCCGTACCGGCACCTCGAAGGGGAGGGCGAGCCCCGCCCGTGCCGCCCCGGTGAGCAGCAGAGCGAGAACCGCCACCCCGATCCCGACACCTCTTCCGAGATTCCTCTCCATCCCTGTCGCCTCCCTTGGCAGAATCTGGTCGTTCGACGTTGCGCCTGCGCGCCTCCCGCCGCCCTCTGCACATCGCCGAATCCCCCGCTCGATGTGCACGAATACACTATAGGACCGCGCCCGCCCCGGCTCAAGTCCGGCCACCCCGAACGGCAGGAGACCCATTCGGCATCCCGGCCGCTTGCCGGTACAATGGGCGCCTGTCCTGCAGAGCGGTCCGCATGCCACCATGTCCAACCCCCCCCACATTGCCCTCTTCGCCTCCTTCTCGGGAGAGGGGGGCGTGGAACGGATGGTGCTCAATCTGGCCGAGGGGATGAGCCGCGAGGGAGCGCGGGTCGACCTGGTGCTGGCGAGGGCCGAGGGAGGCCACCTGGAGCGGCCCCCGGAGGGGGTACGCATGGTGCGGCTGGGGGTCGACCACACCTGGCAGGCGCTGGGGCCGCTGAGGCGCTATCTCCGCTCGGAGCGGCCCGACGCGCTGCTCGCCGCCAAGGACCGGGCGATCCGGGTGGCCGTCCTGGCACGCCGCGCGGCGCGCCCGCAGATGCCCCTGGCCGGGCGGCTCGGCACCACCGTCTCCGCGGCGCTGGCGGAAAAGGGGCGCCTGCGCCGCGCCCTCTGGTACGGCGGCATGCGCCTCTTCTACCGGGGGGTGGACACCCTGATCACCGTCTCCGAGGGGGTCCGGGCCGACGTGCAGAGGATCACCCGCCTGCCCGACGAACGCTTCCGGGTGATCCGCAACCCGGTGATCACCCCCCGCCTCGAGAGACAGGCGACCGCCCCTCTCGATCACCCCTGGTTCCGGGAGGAGGAGCCGGTGATCGTGGGCGCCGGCCGGCTCACCCGGCAGAAGGACTTCCCCACCCTGCTGCGCGCCTTCGCCGAACTGCGCGCCACCCGCCCCGCCCGGTTGGTGATTCTCGGCGAGGGGGGCATGAGGAAGCGGCTGGAGCGACTCGCCGGGGAGCTGGGGGTGGCGGAGACGGTGGCGATGCCCGGTTTCGACCCCAACCCCCACCGCTGGATCGCCCGCGCCCGTCTCTTCGTCCTCTCCTCGGCCTGGGAGGGCTCCCCCAACGCCCTGACCGAGGCGATGGCGCTGGGGGTGCCGGTGGTCTCCACCGACTGCCCGAGCGGCCCTGCGGAGCTGCTGGAGGGGGGGAATGTGGCACCACTGGTGCCGGTGGGGGATCCTCGTGCCCTGGCCGCCGCCATGCGCTCGGCCCTGGAGAACCCCCCGCCGCCCGAGCGGTTGCGCGAGGCGGTCTCGGAGTATCATCAGCAGACCAGCAGCCGCGCCTACCTGGCGGCCCTCGGCCATCCGCCGGAGGCGTGGCAGTGAACCGGCCCCGACCCTGAAACGAGGAGTCCCCCGTGCTGCTCTCGGTCCGACACCGATTCCTGTTCGTCCACATCGCCAAGACCGGCGGTACCAGCGTGCGCGCCGCCCTGGCCCCGCTGCGCCGACGCGACCCCTGGTACCTGCCGCAGTTCCTCTGCAGCCGCCTCAGCCACCTGGCCGGCCACCGCATCGGCACCAAGCTGCCGCGTCACGCCAAGGCGATCCTGGCCCTGGAGATGCTGCCCCGCGACTTCTACCAGTCGCTGTTCAAGTTCGCCTTCGTCCGCAACCCCTGGGACCTGCAGGTGAGCTCCTTCCACCACATCCGCCGGGAGCGCCCCCACCTGATGGCGGGACACGACGATTTCGAGAGCTTCCTGCGCTGGAAGCTCGACCCGGAGCGCCCCTGGCAGTATCACATCGATACCTCCATCACCCTCCAGTCCGACTACCTGGTGGACCTCCACGGGCGGGTGATCGTCGACTTCATCGGCCACTACGAGCGGCTGGCGGAGGATTTCGCCACCGTCTGCCAGCGCATCGGCCGGCCGGGGCTGCGCCTGCCCCACCGCCGCAAGGCCGGCGACCGCAAGGACTACCGCAGCTACTACAGCGAGGAGACCGCCGAGATGGTCGCCCGCCACTTCGCGGCCGACATCGAGCTGTTCGGCTACCGGTTCGATCCGGAGGGGTGAGGCCAGCCCGAGGATTGCGTGAATCGGGGAGGGCTCAACGCTCCCGGCGATAGAGGGCGTAGAGATATTCACGCGGCTCGCCGCGGGGGTTGATGTAGGTGTGATCGAACTGGTCGATGCGCCGGAATCCCTTCCCCAGTCGCCGGTCCAGCTCTTCCACGCCGTAACGGTGGATCGGCAGCCCGGCGCACTGTGTGGCGCCGCGAGTGGAGAACTCGGCGAACAGGGCGTGGCCGCCCGGCCTCAGGAGATGGCGGACGTTTTCGAAATAGCGGGCGATCTCCACCTCCTCACACAGAAAGTGGAGAACGGCCCGGTCGATCCAGAGATCGACCGGGGGGAGGTCCTCCGGGAGCGGCCGGCTGATGTCGCAACAGAGCCAGACGGCCTCCCCCGCCCGCTCTCCCAGCCGCGCGCGCAGGCGGTCCAGCGCCTCTCGGCTCACGTCGTTGAGGATCAGGCGGCAGCCCCGGGCCAGCAGCTCGTCCACCAGCACCGAGGTGCCCGCGCCGGGGATCATGACGGTGCTCCCCTCCCATCCCGGAACCCTGCCGAGCATCTCGAGGGTGCGGGCGGGATCCCGCTCGTACCAGCCGAGCTGGCTCTCCTCCTTTGCGGAAAAGAGCTCGTCCCAGTGTCTGCCTCTCGACTTCATGCCCGCACCTCCGGCCGTGACGGGGAGAGGGGAATCAGCACGTCTCCTTCAGCACATACTCGATCCCGCAGTAGGGACAGCGGGCAGTACCCCCCTGCGCCTCGATGGGCAGGAAGACGCGGGGGTGGGCGTTCCACAGGGAGTGCCCGGGCAGGGGGCAGTGGAGCGGCAGATCGGCGGGAGTCACCTCGATGCGCGACTCGGTGGGGAGGTTGGCGGTGGCGGGCTTGCTCATGGCGACTCTCCTCGTGATCAGACCAGGCTCAGCCAGTGGCGGTACTTCTCGTTGCGGCCCTGGACCAGATCGAAGTAGTCCCTCTGCAGCCGCTCGGTGACCGGCCCGCGGCTGCCGCTGCCGATGGGGCGTCCGTCCAGTTCGCGGATCGGCGTCACTTCGGCGGCGGTGCCGGTGAAGAAGGCCTCGTCCGCCAGGTAGACCTCGTCTCGGGTGATCCGTTTCTCGCGCACCTCGATACCGGCATCGGCCGCGAGCCGGAAGAGGGTGCGCCGGGTGATGCCGTCCAGGGCGGAGGTGAGATCGGGGGTGTAGACCACGCCGTCACGGACGATGAAGATGTTCTCGCCGCTCCCCTCCATGACGTAGCCCTCCGTGTCCAGCAGCAGGGCCTCGTCGTAGCCGCAGCTCTGCGCCTCCTGGAGGGCGAGGATGGAGTTGATGTAGTTGCCGGTGGCCTTGGCGCGACACATGGTGACGTTGACGTGGTGGCGGGAGAAGGAGCTGGTCTTGATGCGGATCCCCCGCTCCATCCCCTCGTCGCCCAGATAGGCGCCCCACTCCCACGCCGCCACCACCACGTGCACGCCGAGATTGTCGGCGCGCAGTCCCATCCCCTCCGAACCGTAGAAGGCGAGCGGACGGATGTAGGCGGACTCCAGGCCGTTCTCCCTCACCACTCTCTTCTGTGCCTCGTCGAGGGTGGCGGGGTCCCACGGGATGTCCATGCCGAGGATCTTGGCGGAGCCGAACAGCCGGCGGGTGTGCTCCTCGAGGCGGAAGATGGCCGTGCCGCGCTCCGTCCGGTAGGCGCGCACCCCCTCGAAGACCCCCAGCCCGTAATGGAGACTATGGGTCAGGACGTGGATCTTCGCCTCGCGCCAGGGAACCAGTTCGCCATCGAACCAGATGACGCCGTCTCGGTCGGCCATCGACATGCACTTCTCTCCTCTCGATTTCGGGCAACGCTCATCACCACCCGCCGCAGCGGCACAACCGGGCCGGCCGGCTCATCTCTCGAGCCAGGCGCACCAGAGCCTCCGCACCCGTTCCCGCTCGGGGGCGAAGGGTTCCGCCTCCACCAGGGCCGGGAGCTCCTGGAGGGTGCAGCGGTGGATGCGGGCACGGTAGGTGCGCAGGGCGTCCAGGAGGCCCTGCGCCTCCTCGTCGGTCAGACGGCCGAGACGCGCCAGGATCTGCAGCAGATGGATGTTATCGGTGTGGCCGAGGAGTTCGCGGTGGCGGTGACTCCAGGCCAGCACCGCATACTGTACCAGAAACTCGATATCGGCAAGCCCCCCCTCCCCCTGTTTGAGATCGAACCGCTCCGCGGTGCTCCGGTCGAGACTCCGGCGCATCCTCTCCCGCATCTCGCGCACCTCGCGGCGCAGGGTCGGGAGATCGCGCTCCCGTGCCAGCACCTCCGCCCGGACCCGCCTCGCCTCATCCCCCAACCGCGAATCGCCGGCCACGGGCCGGGCTCTGACCAGGGCCTGGTGCTCCCAGGTCCAGGCCGACTCTTTCTGATAGTGCTCGTAGGCCTCTATGGAGGAGACCAGCAGGCCCGAGTTGCCGCTGGGCCGCAGACGCATGTCCACCTCGTAGAGCTGGCCCGCGGCGGTGCGGGTGGTGAGGATGTGGATCAGCCGCTGACCGAGGCGGGCGAAGAAGACGGCGTTGTCGACCGGCCGCTCGCCATCGGTCTGCTGGGCAGGGCCACGACTGTCGTGGAGAAAGACCAGGTCGAGGTCGGAACCGTAGTTGAGCTCCCGCCCCCCCAGCTTGCCGAGTGCCAGGATGGCGAAACCGGCCCGGCGGCGTCCCGCTCCCTCGCCACACCAGGGCTCCCCGTGTCTCTCCACCAGGTGACGCCAGGCGATCGCCAGCGCCGCCTCCAGCACCGCCTCGGCGATGGCGGTGAGGTGGTCGCTGACGGAGGTGAGGGAGAGCACCCCGGCCACATCGGCGGCGGCCACCCGCAGTACCTGGGCATGGCGAAAGAGCCGGAGCTGGTCCATCAGCCGCTCCAGGTCGTCGGCCTCGATCGCCTCCATCTGACGTGCCAGCTCCGCCCGCAGCGCCTCCCCCTCCATGGGGTTGTAGAGGGTACGCGGATCGAGCAGCTCGTCGAGCAGGAGCGGGTGGGCCGTCAGCTCGCCGGCGATCCAGGGGCTGGCGGCACACAGGCGAACGAGCTGGGAGAGGGCCATGGGATTTTCCACCAGCAGCGAAAGGTATACGCTGCGCCGCGCCACCGCCTCCAGCAGTCGCAGGATCCGCTCCAGGGTGACGACCGCCCCCTCGCCTCCCCGCAGCGCCTCCAGGAGCAGCGGCATGAGGGTGTCGAGCCGCTCGCGCCCGCGGCTCCCCATGCGCCGCACCGCACTGCTGGCCCGGAACCTCTCCAGCAGGGCCAGGGCCGCCTCCGGATCGGTGAAGCCCGCCGCCTCCAGCCAGACCAGCGCCTCCTCCCTCTCCACCACCCCTCGCCATACC
>JALTLT010000153.1 GCA_027001815.1 Gammaproteobacteria bacterium
CGCCGAGAGAGCGGGAAGGGGAAGAAAGACGGTTACTGAACATCAGCACGACACCTCCGTTGTCAATGGCGAAATCCTTTCGCGGTTTTATTACCACCCATCTTCACTGGCTGTCAATTCCTTTCTCCACCAGCGGCTCGACGTTAGAAGCGGTTGAAGCGATGGAGGAGTCGACCCTCCGGAGTCCTTGACCCCGGATAACCCGCAACCGGTGTTCCGGCCCTTCCACCGGCTTGAAGGCTCACGCAGTCGCGATACCGGCGGCAGCGGGCTGGGCCTTGCGGTAGTGAAACAGCTCTGCGAGGCCAACAGTTGGAAGATACGCCTGGAGGAGCGCGAGGGGGGCGGCACCCGCGCCGTGGTCACCCTCGCCTGAGAAGATTCGTCACACCCCCTCTTCCTTTCCTTCCCGGGACTTGGCCTCCTCCCAGGCCGTATCCATGGCGGCCATCTCCGCCTCCTCCACACCGAGTCCCCGTTCAGCGAGGATCGCCTCCATGATACGGAACCGCCGTTCAAAGCGGCGGTTGGCCTCGCGCAGGGCCGCTTCCGCATCCACCTCCAAGTGGCGGGCGAGATTGACGCAGGAGAAGAGCAGATCCCCCACCTCGGCACGCAGCCGTTCGACCTCGCCGTCGGCCATCTCCGCCTCCAGCTCGACCAGCTCCTCGCGCACCTTGGCCACCACCCCGGAGACCTCCTCCCAGTCGAAACCGACACGGGCGGCACGCCGCTGCAGCTTCTGCGCCCTGGACAGGGCCGGCAACCCCCGGCTCACACCCTCCAGCGCTCCCTCTGCCCCCTTCGACTCCCTTTCCGCGGCCTTGATCGCCTCCCAGCGTCGGGTCTGGTGATCGGCGTCCCTCACCGCTTCGGCACCGAACACATGGGGATGGCGCCGCTCGAGCTTGTCGGCGATGGCGGTGGCCACCTCGGCGAAGGAGAAGGCGCCCTCTTCCTCCGCGATACGGGCGTAGAAGACCACCTGGAAGAGGAGATCACCCAGTTCGTCGGCCAGATGGGCCTCGTCTCCCGACTCCGCCGCCTCCACCACCTCGAACGCCTCTTCCAGGGTGTGGGGGGCGAGGCTCGCCCAATCCTGGGCCAGATCCCACGGACACCCCTCTCCCGGATCGCGCAGTCGCGCCATGATGTGGAGCAGGCGGCCGATCGCCTCGGCGGCCCGGTTGTCGCCTTTTGTCATTTTGGTAGAATCGAGCTGGAGCCTCTGAATACAAGAGAGGGGCCGATTAGCAGGCTGTTGAAAAACACCGTTTTTCGACGGCCTGTGCCGCGGTGCATGGATGCACCGCCGTTTTCGATGACACCAAGTCATTGAAAACGTGAGAAAGCCGGAAATCGCATTTTCGGCTTCCGGCGTTGGAAAAGGCCGGGACGGCCTTTTCCAACATCCTGTCAGACCCGCGGACAGGGAAACGGTCATTTTTCGCAGCCCCCCCGGGCTCGACCGTGCGAGTATAGGAATCTCTGATCTATTCAGAGATTCCTGCGGCACAGGGATGTGCCGCCAAAATCAATCACCGCAGGTGATTGATTTTGCAAGGGAGCCGGAAACCGCGTTTTTCGGCTCCCGTACTCTGACGATTCAGGGATGAATTGTTCAGAGTTTCCTGTAACCAGAGAGAAGCGATCGCCAGCCGGCCGAACGCAACCGACCTCCCAGGAGAGCCGATGTCCACCACACAACCCTCCGCCCCCCTCCAGGAGCGCCGCAGCCACCACCCGATCGAGGAACTCCTGCGTCGCCGCGGCGAGATGCTCACCCTCTACAACCAGCTCGCCGACATGCGCCCCTTCGACGACAAGGAGGCGATCGCAGACCTGCTGGAGGAGTTCTGCGAGGTGATGGTCGATTATACCGCCACCGCCCATTTCGGCCTCTACCGCTTCATCGAGGAGGGCTCGGAGCGGCGCCGGGCCGTGATGGAGCTGGCCACCCGGGTCTATCCCACCATCCTCGCCACCACCCAGTGCATCATCGAATTCAACGACCGCTACGCCGAACACCTGGGGGACGGCGACTGGTCGCTCGAGAAGCTGGAGAAGGATCTCTCCACTCTCGGCCTGAAGATGACCGACCGCATCGAACTGGAGGATCAGCTCATCGAGCTGCTGCGCGCCCCCCGCGAGGGGAGTGCCGCAGATCGCAGACCCTCCCACTGAGGAGGCGTCCCTCCCTCATCGGCTTCCGGCAGATCTCGCTCAGTCGCGATCGGGATCGTGGCGCCGGCGCCTGGTCAGTCCACTCAGCTCCAGGGGGATCACCACCGATTCCGGCGGCTCGTCCTTGAAGCGCGGCCGCGCGCTGGTGTCCCGGCCATACTCCTGCGCCAACTCCTGTTCACGCTCGGAGATGAGGAAGAGGCACTCGCGCATCGCCTCGATGGTCTCGCGTGAGAGGGGGTGCTGGAGATGGGGAGGGGTGGCGGTATCCTTGATCACCGCGGTGATCACGCCCTTCACCTGTTTGAGGATGATCTCTTCTTTGGTCAGTTCGTCTTCGCTCATGGTCACTTCCTGGGGGGGCCTGCCGCACGCCAGGGCGGGAAAAGGTTGTCGCTGCCCGTTTCCGGCGTATAATTGACGGTTGTAGTCAACTATTGTACATCACTCCAGGGGTAAAGAAGATGCCGTATTTCGTCTATCGTCGCGAGGGCAACCGCCGTCCCGAGTTTCTCGAGAGCCATGCCAGGTACCGCGACGCCAAGAACGTGGTGCGCGAGATGCGCAAGTCGCTTCCCGAGGGGGGCGACACCGTCATCCGTCTCGTCTTCGCCAAGCACGAGGAGGAGGCACTGCGCCTGGTGACCACCCCGCGCGAGGCGCGTCCCGCGGGCGAGGACGCCTGAGCCTCCATGGACGAAACCGAGTACCGCCGCGTCTACGAAGAGGTCAACGAACTCCGTTGCGCCTTCGAGAAGGCGGTGCTCACCCGCCGCTTCGGCTGTTCTCGCCTGGCCCGCATCAACATCGGCGAACGGGAGGCGGCGAGTTGTATCCATGAGCCTGCCCGAAACCGCTGTCTCGCCCTGCTCGAAAGGCTGCGGAGCAGCGCCGCCTTCGCCCTCCACACCCCCCATGCCGGCTCCCCGCTCCCCCACGCCAAGGAGATGAAGGTGCAGTGCGGGGGGCTGCTGGGCCTGCAGGCGATACTGCGTCCCGACGAGGCGACCACCACCGGGGTGGCCGATATCCACACCCTCATCGACCAGGCACAGACCCGGTTCGGGAAGCTGGCGGAATTCCCCTACGGGCAGATGGTCCGCACCATCGGCCGTTTCGAGATCCGCCGGGGACGCCGGCGGAGCTGACACTCTCCCGCCACGACGCTCCCCTCCGAAGGCGTCCCTCACCGGATCATCCATTGAGCCGGTAACATCGTATTTCTCCTGGTGACGCCGGTCCCCCGGCGTCACTCCACGGCAGGCGGCGCTCCCGCGGCGTGCAACCCCGGCGCCACACCAGACCTCCGCGGGACGCGGAAACGTCCCGGGCCGTGCGTCACGCCGCTGGAGCGGCGTGACGAGGGGATGGGTTTACGGCGTCTCCCGGAAAGGGCTCCCCGATCCGACATTCCCCGCCGAAGGCACCCCTCGCCGAGTCACCAATGACCCCTACCACAGCCCAGCCAGCCAGAGCCGCAACCGCAGCCCCCAGCCGGTGGTGTAGCCCACCTCCACGAAACGGATCTCCCCTGTTCCATCGATGACGAAGGTGGTGGGCGTGCCCATCACGCCGAAGCGATCCGCCAGGGTCCCGTCCTCGTCGATCACCACCGGGAAGGCGACGCCCTGCTCGTTGAGGTGGGCCTGCACCGCCGCCTCGTCGCCCGACTGCATGGCCACCGTCAACACGGCATGGTCGCGGGCGATCGCTTCGATGGTGTCGTGCTCCCAGACGCAGATGGGGCACCAGGTGGCCCAGAAATGGAGCAGCAGCGGCTCGCCCCGGTAGTCCCGCAGTGAGACCGGCGTACCGTCCAGCAGCACGGAGGTGAACAGGGGCGCCTCGCCGCTCACCGCGTTGCGTCCCACCCACATGCGGGCCGCGGCGATGATCAGCACCACCACCGCGAGCTGGACCAGGAAGGGGCGCCAGCCGCTCTTCGGCCGCATGCGGTGGAGGAGGGTCATCAGTGGTTTCGAAGATATCGGGCGTCGTCGAAGGTGGCCACCCACTGGGGCCGGTAGAGGACGAACACCGTCATCAGCATGCCGCTGACGAACGCCTCGGGGAAGATCAGCAGCGGGAGATAGCGGAAGTAGTTGTAGTTGACGTACTCCGACGAGTAGACGTGGGCGAGCTGATGCACCCCGAGGCTGGCCAGCCCCACCGAGCCCATCGCCAGACCGGCACCGAAAAAGGCGCAGACGAAGATGTAGATGAAGAAGTGGTTGGGCAGGCGGCGATCCACCAGGCGGAAGAGGCCATGGCTGACCAGCACCGGGAGGATCCCCAGCACCAGGGCGTTGATGGGCAGCGCCGCCCATCCCTCACCGGCGTGGAGGGTGGTACCGACCACCACCAGCACCATCGCCAGGGCGGCGAAGGCCCAGCCGAACATAAGGGTGAGCACGGTGGCGCCGATCAGGTGCATCTGCAGACCGTCGGCCAGGCCGGCATCCATGCTCCAGAGCAGCATCACGGCCACCACCGAGCCGAGCCACACGTGCAGGTTCTCGCTGTCCCGCAACCGCCACCACTGGGCAGAGCGCACGGCACGCCACAGCATCGGCCAGAAGAGCAGGTGGCCGAGCCAGAAGAGGGTGGGGGAGAGGAGTTCGTCGGTAAGGTTCATACTCTTGCTCAGCGGGGCGTTCACGAACCACCCGGGCGAGACTCTTGCCGGGCCCCCATTCTACCCGATCGCGGCACGCAATTCCCGCCGCCCCGAGACCATCATGGCGCCACCGGGAAGGGAACGGTAAAATCGCCAGCATCTCATCCTCCACCAGGGAGCCGCCGTGAAGCTTTCCGCCGCCGATTTCCGCAACTGGGAACACAAGAGCATCACCCTGCTGGGCATGTCGGGGGTGGGGAAGACCCGCCTCGCCTCCATGCTGCGGGCCCACGACTGGTTCCACTACTCGGGCGACTACCGCATCGGTACCCGCTACCTGGACGAGCCGATCCTCGACAACATCAAGCAGCAGGCAATGCAGGTGCCATTCCTGCGCGATCTGTTGCGCTCCGACTCCATCTTTATCCGCAACAATATCACGGTAGACCACCTCAAGCCGGTCTCGAGCTTTCTTGGCAAGGTGGGCAATCCCGAGTGCGGTGGACTCGACCTGGACGAATTCAAGCACCGACAGAGGCTCCACCACGATGCCGAGGTGGCGGCCATGAAGGATGTACCGGAGTTCATCCGCAAGGCGCAGGAGATCTACGGCTACCGCCACTTCATCAACGACGCGGGCGGCAGCGTCTGCGAACTGGAGGACGAGGAGGTGATGGAGGTGCTCGCCGGGCACACCCTGATCCTCTACCTGCAGGCGACCCACGACGACGAGGAGGCGCTGATGGCACGCGCCGCCGCCGATCCCAAGCCGCTCTACTACCGGGAGGCGTTTCTCGACGAGCAGCTCGCCCGCTATATGGCGGAGAAGGGGCTGGAGTACTCCGCGCTGATC
>JALTLT010000154.1 GCA_027001815.1 Gammaproteobacteria bacterium
CCTTACAATAGGTTGGGCGCTTTGGATTTGCGCCGGCTCGGTGTTGCGGCGCTTGCCAAGGGAACAACCCTTGCCTGCGCACCGCGCCTTGATCCGACGCAAATCCAAAGCGCTGAATATAATGTAAGCCCTTGCCGGGTTAATAAAAAAGGCCGTCCTGGCCTTTTTCGACGCCGGAACCCGAAATGCGATTTCCGGCTTCCTCACGTTTTCAATGACTTGCCGTCATTGAAAACGGCGGTGCATCCCTGCACTGCGGCACAGGCCGCCGAAAAACGGTGTTTTTCAACAGCCTGCTAATCTGCCGGGGGGTCGTGGCGCTTTTCGGAGAGGCGGCAGAGCCCGCGGGTCGAGGCCCGAAGGCTCCTGGCCGCACCGCAGGTAAACCGGTGGCGGCGCCAAACGTTTTCATGCGGACATGATGCAGATCGTGGCCGGTTCGGTCAGGTACAACTTGCTGGAGGTAGCAGCCCATGTACGGATTTACGGTGAAGGTGAAGGGCGATTTCGATCAGGTCACCCGGAAGGTGGTCGAGGAGCTGGCCAAGGAGGGGTTCGGTGTGCTCACCGAGATCGATGTCAAGGCGACCTTGAAGAAGAAGCTGGATCTGGATCGTCGGCCCTACAAGATTCTGGGTGCCTGCAACCCTCAGTTGGCCAGCCAGGCGCTGGATGCGGAGCCGGACATCGGTCTGCTGCTCCCCTGCAACGTGGTGGTGCGTGAGGACGACGATGGCGGGGTCGTGGTCGGTTTCATGGACCCCCTCACCGTTCTGGGGCTGGTTCAGAAGGCGGAACTCGAGCCGCTGGGCCGGGAGGTGAAGTCCCGCCTGGAGCGTGTCCGGGACGCCGTCGCTGCCGGTTGAGAAAAACCCCGCGAACTGTTCGAGATATTCGAAGGGTTCGCGGATTTACTTTGATCGACAGCTTTGCCAGAATTCCCGCTGTTTGCCTGGGGGTGTCCAGGAGACGGGGGAGCGGTGGTCACGAGTACGCCGCCCCTTTCGCCTCGGGAGGCGCCGAGCGGGCAGGCCGTCGGGTAGTGGGGATGTTGGTGGTGCGTACGATCCCCCTGTAGCGCGTAGAGCAATCGAGAGGAGAGTCTTCCATGAAGAAAGCAGTCGTACTGGTTTCCGCCCTTGGCCTGATGGCCGCAGCCGGTCTGGCACAGGCCGCCGATCTCGCTGCCGGCAAGGCGAAGGCCACCGGCGTGTGTGCCGGCTGCCATGGTGCCAACGGCATCAGCAACAACCCCATGTGGCCCAATCTGGCCGGACAGAAGAAGGGCTACCTCGTCAAGCAGCTCAAGGCCTTCAAGGCCGGGACCCGCAACGATCCCATGATGTCGCCCATGGCCAAGCCGCTGAGCGATGCCGACATCGACAACGTGGCCGAGTACTTCAGCAGCCTCAAGCCCTGATTGCTCCGTCACGCCGAAGCGAAGGGCCGCATCCCGTGGGGGATGCGGCCCTCTTCGTCGAGTGGGCTCTCTGGCAGGACGTCGAAAAAGGCCGTCCTGGCCTTTTTCGACGCCGGAAGCCGAAAATGCGATTTCCGCCTTCCTCACGTTTTCAATGACTTGCCGTCATTGAAAACGGCGGTGCATCCATGCACCGCGGCACAGGCTGCCGAAAAACGGTGTTTTTCAACAGCCTGTTAGCAGGGGGATCGCTCGCTGACACCTCTTCTCCTCAGGGGTTCCTCTCCTCGCCCAACGCCCTGATGCGCTCCAGCAGCTCCGGATCGTCCCATTCGCGCCCCCCTACCGCGCGGTAGACGATGTGCCCGGCCCCATCCACCACATAGGTGGTGGGCAGCGCCCGTACTCCCCACTCCTTCACCACCACGCCCTCCTCGTCGAGCAGGACGGGGAAATCGATGGGATAGTCACCGGTGAAGGTGAAGACCGTGTCGGCATCTTCTCCCACATTGATGGCGACCATGGCGACTCCCTCTTTCTCGAGAATCCGCCAGGCGCGATTCATGGCGGGCAGCTCCGCCCGACAGGGGGGACACCAGGTCGCCCAGAAGTTGACGATGACAGGCCGACCTTCGAACCGTTTCCAGTCCACCCGTTCACCGTCCAGGTCCGGGAGAGAGAAGCGGGGGGCCTGGGGTCTCTCGGCAACGGGGGTCAGCGTCTGGCCGGCCATCGCCGGAAGACCCGCGAACAGAACCAGCCATGCCAGGAAGAGGATGTGTTTCATCTTGGGGGCTCCAGATCGTTTCAGGGGATGTCGCCGGCGGGCTTCGTCAGCTCTTCCGGAGCACAGCGCAGCGACTCGATACGGTAGCTCCTGATCTCGCCGTTCACTCTCCACTCGACCGCCAGGTCCAGGGTGGTACCGGGCTCCACGCCGAGTGTGGTCATGCCCCAGTTGTAGTCGCCGGGGCGGTAGACCTGGTGGGTGGGGAAGGTGGACCATTCGAAGGCGACGCGTGCCGCAGTGGTCACCTCTCCGCCCTGCCAGGATCGTAACCAATCCTCCTTCACCCTGATGGGCCGCGATGATCCCCCTTTCCCCGCCAGGTGCCACCGGCGGAGATCCACCTCCACCGAGGTGTCGGACCCGGCGGGGGAGGTGTTGCGGACGATGGTCTGGAAGACACAGGCACGGGCGATCGCATCCGCCTGGTCAGGAGTGAATCCGCGGGCGATGAAGAACCCTCGGGTCTGGTCCGGGAGCCGCTGGATCAGCTCGAGTTCGAGCGGGGCGTCGACAAGTTTCCACCCCTCCAGCCCCGTTTCGGGGTCGATGGAGTGTTCGACGTGGAGAGCGGCGGCCGGCGCCTGCGGAAGGAGTGACCCAAGCAGGAGGACGGCGGAGGCGAACGGGCGGGTGGTAATCGGGAAGAGACGCATCAGGGGATCAGGTCTCCGTCTCGCACCCGCTGGCAGAGCGAGCGCTGATCGGGATTCTCCACAGCGTCTGCGATGGCGGAGACCAGCTCTCCGAGCTCGTCCGGTGTGATCGCTCCGAGCACCTTCTGCAAGAGGTCGGGTCTGACGTTGGCGTAGACCGTGCTTCCGTCCCCAAGCTGGACGGTGACACCGGCCATGAGGTAGTTATCGCCCTCCGCCTCTCCCGCCTCGAAGAGGTCCTGATCCATCTCGAGCAGTTCGTCGTAGAGCGCCTCCATCTCCTCGAGCAGATCATCGTCGAGAGATTCGTCGATGGCGACGGTGAAGCCTTCCTCCTCCTCCTCGACCCGTGCCGAGACTCCCGCCTTGCGGGCAACCTCGAGAAAGCGCTCGAGGGGAGGGCGTTGAAAGAACGCGAATTCGATCATGGATGGGTTCCACTCACCGAATAGGCCCGCACGACCCCCCCTTGCATGAGGGGGATGTAGAGGATCTGGTGATCGGCAGAGATGCCCGGATCGGCAGAGCCGGTTTCGAGCTGAAGCAAGGGGGTTGCACCGGCGGTGTCGACATGGAACAGCACACCAGCCACCCAGTCGGTCACGAACCATCCCCCACGGCCGTCCGACTCGATGCCATCGAGGCGGCCGATCTCCCTCGCCTTGCCCAGGTCGGAGACCTTTCGACTCTTCAGATCCACACTCTTGAGGTGGCCCGCCAGATTGGGCTCGAACTCATCCTGCGACCAGCTCCAGCAGGCGACGATCAGACGCTCCCCTTCCACCAGCAGGCCGTTTGGGGCGCAGAAACGGTGGTTGTCGGACCTGAACCACTCCTCGATACGTCCTCCTTTCAGGCGCCAGATGGAGGTGCTCTGCATGTCCGAGAAATAGACCGCCCCGTCGGCCCCGGCGGCTGCATCGTTGAGAAAGCGCGCGCCGGCGGCGGGCAGGTGGCGGATCGTCCGGCCATTCTCCGGGTCGATCACCGCGACGTGGTCGATGTCGGTGACGTAGAGCCGGTCTCCCGCCAGTGCCATGCCCTTGGGCGCGTCGAGGCCCTGGATCCAGCGCCTCTCAAGCAGTGTTCCGTCGGGGCGCAGGCGGCTGATGTAGCCGTTCCCGTCCTTGGCGGTGGGTTGTCCGTTGACGTTGGAGACGTACAGTAGCCCGCGGTCGGCATCGTACAGCACGGACTCCGGGGCCTCGAATCCCCGGGCCTCCCACAGCAGCCGGGGTTGCGCCTGAACGGCCCCCATCCCCAACAGGAACAGCAGGGAAAAGATCAGCGGAAACATGGTTTTTTCCTTTTGAAATCAGGCGGGATCGCGCCGGTTCCTCCCCCGTCGCGTGCCGCCTACTCTATCCTCCTCCCCCCTCCCCACGCAAGCCACCATCCCTGATTCCACACATCCTTCACATGGACACCCATCAAGTCCCCCGAATGATCATGGACACCCGCTATGAATTGATGGGTGTCCATGTGAAGTCCGGGAGGGGTTGTGAGGGCGATTGGGGGGATCTAGAGGGGGCTGTGGAGGAGAGGCGGTGCGGGTTTTCGATGTGGAGGGGGAAGTTTTCGTGTGAAGAGGAGGGGGAGTGTCCTGTGGTGGGGCGGAGGCGCACGGTGGCGCCTCCGGCCCTGCGGAAGTGTCATGGAGGGACAAGTGGGGTCAGCCGAAGGAGAAGGAGTGGCGCGCCTGGGGATCGCCGACGCCGCGCACCCAGCGCTGCTCCAGGCGACGGGCGGCCAGGCGGAGTTGTTCCAGGGGGCCGAAGACCCAGCGATGGGGGAGCTTGAAACGGTTGACCTGGTCGGTCCAGCTGCTGCCCGACATGCCGAGCCGCTCGAGGATGGGAGGGAGAGAGTGGGGGATGGAAGCGGCCCCCTCCTTTCGGATCTCCCGACCGGTCCATTCCACCAGTTGGAGGTAGTCCTGGAAAGGGATGGGGATGCCGCCTGCCCCCAGGGGCAGGAGGGTAGGGCCTTCGGGTCTGGCGGGAGGGCTCTGCTGGGGTGCGGACGACTCCTGCCATTGGCGGATCCGGTTCTGGATGGAGGTGAAGTCGCTGGTTTCCGGGGAGAGGGCCTTGCCGGCGCGGATGGGATTGAGATCCACATAGGCCATGCAGGCGAGGAGAGCGGTATCGTCGAGGAGGGCCTGGGAATGGAAGCGCCCCTGCCAGAAGCGTCCGGACTTGCCATCCTCGCGGTTGAGGCGACGTGCGACATGCTCGTTGAGGGCGCGCATGAACCAGCTGAGGCTGAAGAGGCGCTCGCGCCAGGTGGGGATCCGATCCTGGATGGACGACAGCTCTTCGGGGGAGAGGGGCTGATCGTCGAGGAATCGTCTGGCGAGAGGGCTCCTGGGGTGGAGAGAGAACCAGCGCCGGGCGACCTCCTGGTCGGACCATTGGAGGGCGCGCTGTCGGTCGACGCGCAAGACGAGATGGTAGTGGTTGTGGAGGATGGCGTAGGCGGCGACGTCGATGGAGAAGAGGGAGGCGAGCTGTCGGAGGCGATCGAGGAGGATCTTCCGGCGGTGATCGTGCTTGTGGCGTGGGTTGCGGCCGAGGAGCCGGGCGCCGCGGACGCAGCGGGAGGTGCAGTGGTAGTAGGCGGTGTCGTCGAGGGAGACGATCTGGTGTCGTGGGCGGGTCATCCTGACCTCCTTTGTGGTGTGGAGTCCGTTCGGTGGTGGAGTGTAGAAACCGCCGGGAGCGTTGTCAACCG
>JALTLT010000155.1 GCA_027001815.1 Gammaproteobacteria bacterium
ACAAAACGCATTTCTCCCCCTTGGCTGTTCCAGAATGTTGTTATTGTTTCGGCCCCTCGAGATTGCGAGGAACCGGCATCGAAAATCCAACGGCCGGGCGGTACGACGCCGCGAGGAGCCGCCATTCCCGAGGTGGATCGAAGCGAACCATCTCTTTCACCGAAGCCCATCGGGGGTCCCGGCCAAAATGCCGGAATGACGACGGGGACGGGCGGTGGGGTCCTCGTGAAAATTGAGATTTGCCACAGTTGCTCACGGCCTGCGCCTGGGGGGACGCCGATGCCGCATCCCGCAATATCGAAGTCCGCGGAACCGCTAAGAATTTTGCATGGGCGTATACAATTTTTTGCGTGGCGGGGCCAGCCGCCCAAGGATTAAGCTATCCTTATGCATCATCTTGGCAATCAAGTCAACGAACCCCATGCATCGGGGCGCCGACTGCGGTATCCTTTCGGCGCTGTCAGACGGCCAGCCGGTCCGGTTCATCGCGAATCCGGCCGCTGGCCGGCAGACGATCTTCCACTGGCACCCTAACGGATCCGGATCATGCGCCCCATTCCCGACTTCAGCGACAGTGAACTCTGGATCGTGGAAACCACGCTCAGGGAGCGCTATGGCAGAAAGGTACCCTACGAACTCGCGGAAAGCGACATCCGTCTTCGCAGCAGCGACCGCGAGCTGACTCCGTGTCCCATCGTCTACTGGGAGGACGGCGACTGCCATCTGGTGGTGATCAAGACCGGCGAGAAGGCCTACCGGAACATGTTCTTCTACCGCGTCCACCAGCAGTACGGCACCGGCGTCCCCGAGTACGACGACCTCACCGAATGTGTCGTCTCCCTGCTGCAGGCCCAGGCCGACCACGAGCGCGAGAGACGCCGTGAAGAGGATGAGACCACCGGTGACGAGTCCAAGACCGATTCCAAATAAATTGCGATCATATCCTGGAGGAAATTGACCATGGCCAGAAAATCGACCAAGAAGAACGCCTTCTACGCCCAGTCGGGCGGCGTCACTGCGGTAATCAACGCCTCGGCATGCGGCGTGATCGAGACCGCCCGTCAGCACAAGGGCGTCATCGGCAAGGTGTATGCCGGACGCAACGGCATCATCGGTGCGCTCACCGAGGATCTCATCGACACCAGCAAGGAATCGGCACGCGCCATCGCTGCCCTGCGCTACACCCCCGCCGGTGCCTTCGGCTCCTGCCGCTACAAGCTGAAGAGCCTCGAGGAGAACCGCGCCGAGTACGAACGACTCATCGAGGTGTTCGAGGCACACAACATCGGCTACTTCTTCTACAACGGTGGCGGCGACTCCGCCGACACCTGCCTGAAGGTGGCACAGATGGCCAAGAAGCTGGGCTACCCCATCCAGGCGATCCACGTGCCCAAGACGGTGGACAACGACCTCCCCATCACCGACAACTGCCCTGGCTTCGGCTCGGTGGCCAAGTACATCGCCACCTCGGTGCGCGAGGCGAGCTTCGACGTCGCCTCCATGGCCAAGACCTCCACCAAGGTCTTCATCATCGAGGTGATGGGCCGCCACGCCGGCTGGATCGCCGCCGCCGGCGGTCTCGCCTCCACCGAAGACACCCCGCTGCCGGTGGTGATCCTCTTCCCCGAGGTGGAGTTCAACGAGAAGAAGTTCCTGGCTGCCGTCGACGCCAAGGTCAAGGAGTTCGGCTACTGCTCGGTGGTGGTCTCCGAGGGTGTCCGCCGTGCCGACGGAAGCTTCCTCGCCGAGACCGGACTGAAGGACGCCTTCGGTCACAGCCAGCTCGGCGGCGCCGCGCCGGTGGTCGCCGACATGATCCAGAAGGGTCTCGGCCTCAAGTACCACTGGGCCGTAGCGGACTACCTGCAGCGCGCAGCCCGTCACATCGCCTCCAAGACCGACGTGGACCAGGCCTACGCCATGGGCAAGGCGGCGGTGGAGTTCGCCATCGCCGGCAAGGGCGGCGTGATGCCCACCATCGAGCGCAAGTCCGACAAGCCCTACCGCTGGAAGGTGGGTGAGGCACCGCTCACCAAGGTGGCCAACAAGGAGAAGATGATGCCCAAAGGCTTCATCTCCCGTGACGGATTCGGCATCACCCCGCGCTGCCGCAAGTACCTGGAGCCGCTCATCAAGGGCGAGGACTACCCTCCCTTCAAGAACGGCCTGCCCCAGTACGTGCGGCTGAAGAACGTGGCGGTGCCCAAGAAACTGTCCACCTCGTTCGAGATCAAGTGAAGAGACGACGACACGAAGAAGGGGCCGCGCGCCCCTTCTTTGTGCCTCCACGAGACGGAATGAGATGACCTTGACTCGAGCGCGCGAACTGCTGCAGGTGCAGATCGAACTGGGTGGAGGCTACAACCGCAATTCGGCCCGGCTGATCCTCGCCGAGGTGGCGAGGGAACATGGACCGAAGGCGGCCGACCAGCTCGTCCGCGAGCTTTCGTTGGAGAGGATTTTCGGAATCCGCCCGGGAACGTCGCGGGGCTGACCCGCAACGATTCCGGCATGGAGACCCGACGGGGAGAGGAAGTGGGCTCCCCCGTCGAACCCCGGTAGCTCCGACCGGCAACCCGGCCGGATCGACCGGATCACGGAACGACCACGGAGGGATGGTTTGCAGACACCGCCGGAACGGTTGCCCGCCAACCGCCGGCCTGGCCACGGGAGATGAAGGGGTCTCCATCCCGGCCGGGGTGTCTGCAGACCATCCATCCAAGGGTCTGCCCGAGTGATCGGGGAGGGGAGCCGAGGCGATGCCCTGTCGAGGTGGTGTCTCCCCGGCCCGGAACCCATCACTCGGACAGGCTCCTGGCTGGTCATTCCCAGAAAAATAATCCGTTCCATCAACGTTAGGAGTAGTTGCCATGACAGGTCTGACCATCGCATTGCTGTGTGCCATCGGCGCACTGATATATGGGGCGTATTCCGTCAAGTGGATCCTCACCCTACCTCGCGGCAACGACCGCATGCAGGAGATCGCCAACGCCATCCAGGAGGGTGCCAAGGCGTATCTCAATCGCCAGTACACGACCATCGGTATCGCGGGGGTGGTACTGATGATCCTGATCGGACTCTTCATCTCCTGGACCACCGCCATCGGCTTCGCCGTAGGCGCCGTCTTCTCCGGACTCGCCGGATACATCGGCATGAACATCTCGGTGCGGGCCAACGTGCGCACCGCCGAAGCGGCCAAGAACGGCCTCAACGCCGCCATGCAGGTGGCCTTTCGCGGCGGCGCCATCACCGGCCTGCTGGTGGTGGGTCTCGGCCTGCTGGGCGTCGCCGGCTACTACGCCGTGCTCAAGGCCGGGGGCAGCGGCGATCCCCTCCACGCCCTGGTGGGCCTCGCCTTCGGCGGCTCCCTCATCTCCATCTTCGCCCGACTGGGCGGCGGCATCTTCACCAAGGGCGCCGACGTGGGCGCAGACATCGTGGGCAAGGTGGAGGCCGGCATCCCCGAGGACGACCCCCGCAACCCGGCGGTGATCGCCGACAACGTGGGCGACAACGTGGGCGACTGCGCGGGCATGGCAGCCGACCTGTTCGAGACCTACGCGGTGACCGTGGTGGCCACCATGCTGCTCGGCATGCTCACCTTCGGCGCCCAGGCGGAGAGCGCCGTCATCTACCCACTGGTGCTTGGCGGTGCCTCTATCGTCGCCTCCATCATCGGCACCTTCTTCGTCAGGGCACGGGAAGGGGGCAAGATCATGAACGCCCTCTACCGGGGACTGATCGTCTCCGGCGTGCTGGCGGCGATCGCCTTCTACCCCATCACCGCCTGGATGATGAGCGACATCGGCGGAGAATACAGTGTCGGCGCCCTCTATGGCGCCACCCTCATCGGCCTCGCCCTCACCGCCGCCATGGTGGTGATCACCGAGTACTACACCGCCACCGAGTTCTCACCCGTGCGCCACATCGCCGAGGCCTCCACCACCGGTGACGGCACCAACGTCATCGCTGGTCTCGGCGTCTCAATGCGTGCCACCGCCCTGCCGGTCCTGGCGGTCTGTCTCTCCATCTGGGGCGCCTACAACCTGGCCGGCCTGTATGGCATCGCCATCGCCGCCACCTCCATGCTCTCCATGACCGGCATCATCGTCGCCCTGGATGCCTACGGCCCCATCACCGACAACGCCGGCGGCATCGCGGAGATGGCCGAGCTGCCCAGCGAAATCCGTGACATCACCGATCCGCTGGATGCGGTGGGCAACACCACCAAGGCGGTCACCAAGGGTTACGCCATCGGCTCCGCCGGTCTGGCCGCCCTGGTCCTGTTCGCCGACTACACCCACGGGCTGGAGGCGGAGGGAATCGTCGCCACGTTCGACCTCTCAAACCACATGGTGATCATCGGCCTCTTCATCGGTGGCATGGTGCCCTACCTGTTCGGCGCCATGGCGATGGAGGCGGTGGGTCGTGCCGCAGGCGGCATCGTCAACGAGGTGCGTCGCCAGTTCAAGGAGATGCCGGGCATCATGGACCACACCCAGAAGCCCGACTACTCGCGGGCGGTGGACATGCTGACCAAGGCGGCGATTCGCGAGATGGTGATCCCCTCGCTGCTCCCCATCGCGGTTCCCCTGCTGGTGGGCCTGCTGCTGGGCCCCGTGGCGCTGGGCGGCGTGCTGCTCGGCACCATCGTCACCGGCCTGTTCGTGGCCATCTCCATGACCACCGGTGGCGGTGCCTGGGACAACGCCAAGAAGTACATCGAGGACGGCCACTATGGCGGCAAGGGCTCCGACGCCCACAAGGCGGCGGTCACCGGCGACACCGTCGGCGACCCCTACAAGGACACCGCCGGCCCGGCCATCAACCCGCTCATCAAGATCATCAACATCGTGGCACTGCTGATCGTGCCCCTGCTCTGAGCGGACCTCCGCCTTCATTGGCCCCAGGGGGCCGGCGCATGGTGCGCCGGCCCCTCTTTCATTGCAGTACCCGCTTCCTCACACACCAGGCCCCCTGTACCAAAGATCCGATCTTGGGTGAAGTCGGCGAGGCAGGTTGAACGATCGTGTGAAAAAGCGTGGCGGCAGCCGTCGTTCGAGGTGGAGCGTTCAAGATGCGAGGGCCAATCCTCGCCTGACACGTGGCAGGGTGTTGAAAAAGGCCGCCCGGTAGGATTTCTCCCCCGACACCGGTATAATCCCCCCCCTTTCTGCGATCATCCGGAAAACAATCCATGAACCTGGATAGAGTGACATCGGGAAGCGACCTTCCCAACGAAATCAACGTCATCATCGAGATTCCCTCCCACAGCGATCCCGTGAAGTACGAGGTGGACAAGCAGACCGGTGCCATGTTCGTCGACCGCTTCATGAACACCGCCATGCACTACCCCTGCAACTACGGCTATGTACCCCATACGCTCTCCCAGGACGGCGACCCGGTGGACGTGCTGGTGGTCACTCCCACCCCCCTCATCTCCGGCTCGGTGATCCGCTGCCGGCCGGTGGGGCTGCTGAAGATGACCGACGAATCGGGCGACGACGCCAAGGTGCTGGCAGTGCCCATCGACAAGCTGTGCCGTCTCTATCGCAAGGTGCGGGACATCGATGACATGAGCCCTGCCCTGC